>CAZXDQ010000145.1:0-2436 GCA_964639405.1 uncultured Syntrophomonadaceae bacterium
CTTACCTTGGGCAAGGAGGTTGGGTTATGGTGGATTACAAAACCGACCGAGTAGACGGCGAATCGGATCTGCGCCATTTAATAGAGCGCTATACCCCCCAGATCCATGCTTACGCCCGCGCTTGGGAAGAGCTAAGCGGGGAAAAAGTAGCCCGAGGAGAGCTCTACTTCCTTTACCTGCACCGCTCCTTCCCGGTTTACTACCCTTCTGACCAGATAACCTAACCAGTCATCCTGATCAAACATCAATTACCAGAAGGAACCAAAATTGGTTGACCTCCAACTGGGAGTAAACTGCCAGTTCAGTGGGTTCGGAGAAGATGCTGTGGTTGAAGAGTTGAGACAGTGTGGAAGAGGAGCTGCTCCCGGGTAGTGGTGACGGGGAGTGCCTGTGGCTTTGAGAGAAACCCTGGAGCGGTGTTGAGAGAATAGGAGAGAAGAAAGAAAAGCCCATGGCAAAGAAGGAGAGACTTATGAAAGAATACCAGGTAATCTGTCTGGAAGAGTACGGCAGGGCGGTAGATGAGGCAAAGGTGGAGGGCGCAATTAACGAGATGGTGTCCCGAGGATGGGACTACCTTCAAATGGCCACTGGAGGCGGCGGAGAATCGGGATACTTCGTTTCCTGGGTCTACCTGATTTTTACCCGGGAAAAGTAATTAAAAGACAGGTTTACTGCTCTGTAAACAAGTTCTTTTTCATGAAACAAAACTCTATAAGGAGGAGTGTTCTGTGCAAAACAAGGTTATCAAGGTTCGTGGCAGCGCCAGCGTCTTCCAGGAACCGGACTGGGTGGAAAATAGGTTTACGCTGATCGGCAAAGCATGGGATGACTCGGAAGCCATGGAAGAACTGAGTGAGCGCACCGAGAGCCTGCGCCGTGACATGGAAGAGGCCAATATTGACCGGGAGCAGCTTAAAACGGGAAGCTTCTCTGTTTCCCCCCACTTCGATTGGGAGAATAAACGGAGGATTTTTCAAGGATATACCGCCGAACACACGGTAAATTTGGAGTTTACTATGGACAAGGAGTTGTTAAACCGGGTGCTGGACAAGCTGGGCCACTCCCAAAGCAAGGCTAAATTCGAAATAAGATTTACCGTAAAGGATCCCGAACCCATGAAACAAGAAGCATTGAGCAAGGCGGTAAAAAATGCCCAGGAAAAAGCCCGTGTTATTGCGGAAGCTGCGGGAGTCCAACTGGGTGACCTTCTTCAAGGGGATTACAGCTGGGAGGAAATTCACCTGTTTTCCCCCACCAGCGTGGAAATCAGGGAAGAGGCCTCCATGGCCGCCGACCTCAGCCCGAAGGATGTGGAGCACGGCGACTCGGTTACCCTGGTCTGGGAGATAAAGTGATCTTTGTTATTGAAATAACTGAAATATTTTGTAATTAGCAGGAAATATAATGAAGTTAATAGGAATATAACCTTATGCGAGCTATCCCCAGCATAATATGCCCAAGGAGTATTAGCAGCTGGTTTTTTTGGATAAGCTAACCAGCTAAAGGCGGTAGAAGAACAGGAGCTCACCCTTGACTTTGATATGTAATTTCTGGCCAGTTATGGTGAGGAAAGAGCCGGCTTTATTCTGGAACTGGGGGATGATATTGAAAAACTGTTTAATCGCTTTTTGATAATTCGGAAACACAATGTGGTGGAGGGATAAGCATGGTCCTGGTTTTTCAATTTGGCTCCAACCTGAGCCAGGAAAGGCTTAATTCGGCACAGAGGCTAAATGGCACTGCCTGTTTGGTAGACACTGCCTGGACTGTGGACGACTACGAGCTGGAGTTTACGGTATGGAGCAAAAGCAACGGCTGTGCGGCGGCGAACCTGGCTGGGGGTAAGGGGAGGAAGATATGGGGAGTGCTTTATGAAATCCCTGAGGAGAGGGTATTTAGGGAAAAGAAGCAGCCGGGGAACAGATGTTTAGACCAGGTGGAAGGGGAAGGCTCCAATTATAAAAGGCAAACGATTAAAGTCCGTCGCTCTAGCGGGGAAGTAGTGGAAGCCTATACTTATCTGGCCTTAAACCCTCGAACTGATATTAAAACTTATGCCGAATACGTCTCCCATATCATCAAAGGAATGAAAGAACACGGTGCCCCACCGGAGTATATTGAATACGTGCGGGAACGGATTAATGAAAATAACCCAGCCTGGAAAGGCCACTAGGCATTAAATGCATAAAACTGTTTTACCGAAATTTAAATAACATTTTTATTAGAGTTAGAGACTTCTACAGAACTAATCTTATTTGCTATGACTATTTGGAAGTGTTAAATGAACGGGGAGTTAATACGGGCACGGAGGCCATGATTGAGGCTATCGATACTGCCGATTTAGAGCTATTGAAAGCCCTTTTGACCGGATTTGTTCGGCAGGAAAGGTTTGGCGATGGCTTATGGGAACTGGCAGTGGAGAGAAAGATTTTC
>CAZXDQ010000145.1:2536-5369 GCA_964639405.1 uncultured Syntrophomonadaceae bacterium
GCAGGAAAGGTTTGGCGATGGCTTATGGGAACTGGCAGTGGAGAGAAAGATTTTCTTCAAGATATTAAAGAGATTACAGCAGCAGTGCTTCTGTTAATTCTTGCTAGATTAGCTTGGAAATTATCCGCATGATTTTAATTAGAGCTCTTTAATTGGTATTTATCAGTGAGAAGTAAAGCTGTGGCCCCAGCGCCTAAAACAGACACTGCTGCAGCCAGCAGAAAGGCTGGAGAAAAGGAGGCGGTGGCATCAGCTATAATTCCCGCTAACCATGGACCGGTAGCCTGACCCAACCCGAAAAATAGGGTAACAAACCCCAGGGCTGCAGGGGCAAATTTTGCTCCCAGCATATCCCCGCAGGCAGCGGCAATTATTCCGGGTATGCTCCAGGCAGTGAGGCCAAACAGGATCGCTGATACGGTAAAGTGCACTGGAGCAGTACCGAAAGAGAAGAGGCTGAAGGCAGTGGCATGAATTAGAAACAGGATAATCAGGGTGTTTTTGCGTCCAACTTTATCAGAGAGGCTTCCCCAGATGATTCCGCACAACAGACTCAACCAACCCATGGCCATAAAGAGATTTCCCGCTTCGCTTGAAGAGTAATGGTGTTCACCTACCAGGAAGGTAACAAAGAAGGTCATATAAATTACGTAAGAGAATCCAAAGGCGATGTATATAAGGCCCAAAAACCAAACCGGAGCCGATAAGTATACCTGTTTCCAGGAAGGTTGTTCCCCTTCTCTGATCCCCTGGTCTGCTTTTTCGGTTTCCTTTTCTGGTTGTTTTTCTGCTTTTTTAAACTTGTTTACTTCAGAAATGCCTAGTTCACTGGGGTCATTACGCAGCACTAGGTAAGCGCATAACGCCAATGCCAGGGCTAGGGCCCCAAAGATATACCAGGAAACTCGCCAAGCGTAATCGCTGTATTCCCCTATTAACCAGGGGACCAGCAGGCCGGTGAAAATTAAGCCAATGGATGAACCTGCTACCGCAATTCCCGAAGCCAACCCCCGCTTTTGGCTGGAAAACCAGGCTGCCCATATCCCCATGATAGCCACATTGGCCGCTCCGCTGCCCAGTCCGGTTAAACCCCGCCAGGCTGCTAATAAAAGAAAGCTGTCCGCTAATCCGGTAAATAACATGCTGGCTCCGGCAGCAAATAACCCCAGGGAACTCACTATCCTGATGCCCCATCGAGCCGCCAGAAACCCACCTCCTAAAGCTGCTGCCAGGTATCCCACCATATTAGAGGTGGCCAAGGTCCCGGCCTGGGTATGGTCCAAATTAAGGACTGATTGCATTTCAGGGAGCACCATAGAATACCCAAAACGCCCTAACCCCAAGGCTCCAAAAACTACCAGAGTGCCCATAGCTAATATTATCCAGGAATAATTATGGTAGCTAGTGAGATTTTTATTCATATAATTACCACCAGCATAACAGATTAGGTTTTAGCAGAACCACTACCATATTTCAGGGCTCATCTATGGTTTCTAATTTAAAAACTTGATTCCTGCAAGGCCAGCAAGAGTTCTGCGTTTATACCTTGAAGAACCAAAAGACCAGGATTATTGTATTTAGATTGTTTTATAAAAATTATTGGCAGTTCAGCATTAGAGAAGGAGAACTGGGGGCTATTTTTTTACTGAATAGGCATATTTAGATTTTACTTGACAGGTAAAGTTTAGTTTGTATAAAGTATAAAAAAACCTGCGGGTTTATAGGTCTTGGGGTAGGGTTCCCTGATCGATTATTTTCTTAATTCAAGTTTATCATGACTAGGAAAAGCTGTTTGCTTAGAAAAGGAGGAACTATGGAAGGTAAAACAGTATCTGAAAGTCAAGTAATGATAGTCCAACAGATGGTTCAGACCGACGCTAATTTGGCCGGAAATGTCCACGGTGGCACTATAATGAAACTTATAGACAGTACTGCGGGGGTAGTTGCTTCTAGGCATTCCTCCAGCAATGTGGTAACCGCTTCTATAGACAGATTGGATTTTCACCATCCTGTCTATGTGGGAGAATTGCTTAAACTAAACGCCAGTATTAACCATGCGGGAACTACTTCTATGGAAATAGGAGTCAGAGTGGAGGCGGAAAATGTGATGTCCGCCCATACCAGGCACACTGCTTCCGCTTATCTAACTTTTGTGGCTTTGGATTCTAAGGGGAAGCCTAAAACAATTCCCCCGTTAGTGCTTACCACTGAAGAGGAAGAACGGCGTTTCCACGAGGCGGAAGAACGGAGAAAGATTAGATTAGCAGAGCGTTCCAGGGAGAATGATGCACAAAAATAAGTATATCCCAGACAAGAAAAAAAACCAGCCAAAAAGGCCGATGGCCTAGCTGGATAATCCTATACATCCTATACTTAACTTGCTATGCTTTGGTGTCTAAAACATTACCTAGGTGAGCTTGCAGGTCATTTATTTCTGCTTTTGGTCCTTCTATCATTTCTACTACCGCTTTCCCCTGAGCTTCTGCATTATCCAGGGCCAGTTTAGCTACTCCTGCTTCTAATTCTTGCCGCAATTGGGCTTGCTGCATACTACTTGCCAAGGAAGCTAAGCTTGATACGGTCACCAGTAGTTCCCCCTTTTATGCGCTGATATCTCCGGTAAGTGGGTAGTTTCTATTTTCCCTAAAAACTTAACTTTATCTTTCATTGCTTGCATTAGCATGGCTTGATTGGGATAGATTGATTGGCATGGAGGGAAGATATTTCTGCCCTCATATGGTACGTCGTCCACCATAAAATTTTATTAAGGGATGAGGGCGCTTAGAGTTCAGGCAATTTTGTTTCCGCCTGGGAAGAGCTGGAAGCTTTAATA
>CAZXDQ010000146.1:0-5349 GCA_964639405.1 uncultured Syntrophomonadaceae bacterium
AGGAGGACGCCCAATAAGTACTTTAAGAGTAAAAGTTCTCACATTAATAAACCAACTATTAAAAAAACGCGGCATATATTCTTATCCCTTCTCCTTTGGTAGAGCCTCTCTTATCATTAACAACCTATACCTTGGTAAAAAAAGCCATATTTACGCATGTCTTCGTGCCGCAACATATTACGCCCATCTATAAAAACTGGATTCCTCATTATAGTAGCCACTTCCTTCCAAGGTACATGCACAAACTCCTCCCAATCAGTCAATAAAGTAATGGCATCAGCCCCCTGGGCAGCTTCTTTTACTGAAGAGGCATAGTATACCTCCTGTTGGGGGTAATGGTCCCTGTACTTCTCCATGGCTACCGGATCGTAAACTTTAACTCTGGCTCCCATATCCAGTAGACAAGCAATAACGTCTATAGAAGGAGATTCTCTAATGTCATCGGTGTTGGGCTTGAAGGAAAGGCCCAAAACCGTTACGGTGCTTCCCCTGATTACTTTAATAGTGTCTTGCAGTTTTTCAATAATCTTATTTCTTTGCCGATAATTAACATTTACTGCAGCTTGCAGCAGGGGCATAGAGATACCGTACTGCTGACCAGTAAAAAGAAGGGACTGGGTGTCTTTAGGGAAGCAACTGCCGCCCCATCCCACTCCTGCATTCAAAAAAGCGGCACCTATCCTTCTATCCATTCCTATCCCTTTAGCCACTTCTTGTATATCAGCACCTACTTTTTCCGCTATTCCCGCAATTTCATTGATGAAAGATATTTTAGTAGCCAAAAATGCATTGGCTGCATACTTAATGAGTTCTGCACTGGTAGGAGTAGTGGTGATAAAGGCAGGAAAAGCATAATTGTCTGGACGAGGCACTGCTTTCGGGGGAGTGAAAGTCTGTTCTAATACTGGTGAGTACATTTGACGTATAAGATTAATGCTTCTAACATCTTTTGCTCCTACCACGATTCGGTCAGGATAAAAAGTGTCGTTCAGCGCTGCTCCTTCTCTCAAAAATTCAGGAACGGATGCCACGCTAAATTCTCCCTCCACGCTTCTTCTTTCCAGCTCTTCGCTGATAACTGTTTCAACTCTCTGGGCAGTTCCAATAGGGACTGTAGATTTATTCACTACCACCAGGGGATTCTCTGGGGAAAGGAAACTCCCTACTTCTCTCGCTACTTCTTCCACATAAGTTAAGTCCGTGTCTCCACTTGGTTTTGACGGTGTCCCTACTGCGATTATTAGTATATCAATTGCATGTATATATTCTTTTAAGGAAGGCACAAACTTAGTACGGTCTGAGGTTTCGGACAACATTTCTTCCAAGCCCGGTTCATAAATTGTTGAAATGCCCCTGTCCAACTTATCAATAATTTCTGTGTTTTTATCTACACAAGTCACTTGGTGCCCCAGGTAAGCCAGAGCCATACCGGTGGTCAAACCCACGTAACCAGTGCCTACAATAGTGATATTTAACTTTTCTTCAGGCCTCATAGTTATTTATGCCGCCCTAAACATGGATAGGTTAAACCTGAATTCCGACGGCTACTTACCTCCCTTTTGATTTTTTGGTATTTTCTTTTGTCTGTATTTGCTGAAGTCCTTTTTCTCGGTTATATCGGTTATAAAGGTAGCTTTTCAAGCTTACTATAGTAATAGTAACGGCCTAAGAGGGCCAATCTTTAATTACAACGGTGAAAAGATTTTAATTTTTGTATGCTTGTACTTGTAATAGAAATTTCTACACCAACGAAGAACATTCCTTTTCTAATGCAGCAAGAAAACTTAAACTAGTGTAGAATATAATATTATGAACAATAATTAGGGTAATAACCCTTAAGCTAAAATAGCCAAATTAGTTATTAGAAAGGGAGCCGTTACCTGGTGTACAAATTCATAATAAATCCCCGGGCAGGAAAAGGCAAATATAAACAAGATCAACTCCATCAGATCACCAAAGAAATCACCAGAATTGCCAGAAGGAACCATATTGATCATGAAATAGATATCTCCAACTATCCAGGAGAAGCTATTCAACTTTCTCGCCAAGCAGCCCAAAAAGGTTTCCAAATAATTGTAGCCGTAGGAGGCGATGGCACAGTTAACGAAGTAGCCAATGGTATGGCAGAATCTAATGCGGTGTTGGCTGCCCTACCATGTGGAAAAGGAAATGATTTTGCCAACATTCTAAGTATGCCCAACCAATTAGAAAAAGCTATACATGCTCTCTTCCAAGGAAAGATTAAGTTAATTGATCTGGGGAAGGCTTTGAATCGCTATTTTGTTAATACCGCTGGAGTAGGTTTCGACGCCCAGGTGGCTAGTCGTATTAATCAGCAGGGTACTCCTTTCTTTAAGCAAAGCAAATGGTCCTATATATACGGCGTTTTTGCTACCTTTTTAACTTACCATCCTCTTCCTATGGAAATATTCTTAGATGGCACCGCTGGAGATATTCACTTGCAGTGTTCTCCTATGATGGTAGCAGTAGGCATTGGACGTTCCTGCGGTGGGGGTATCAAAGTCTTGCCCACTTCCATACAAGATGACGGCTACTTCGATGTTTGCGTTATCGATAAAATGAATAAAGGGAATTTTCTCTATTACCTTCCTCAAGTTATCGCTGGAAAACATGTAAATTTAAACCAATGTTACTTCTATCGGGCGCGAAAAGTTAATCTTAAAGCCACTCAACCATTAACGCTGCATATGGAAGGAGAAATCTTTACCGAAAAGGAAATATGTTTTGATTTGTTCCATCAAAAATTAAAGGTGCTGCAAGCCCCGATGGGGCTTAATTATTAGTAACCGCAGGCTATATTGTGGAAAAGGTGAAAGCTTGTAAAGTGTGCAATGCTTGTTAAAGCTCCCACCACCAAGTATACTGGGAGTATATTGTACCTAATTTTATCCAAAGGGGAGGGGTCTCTTTGAATTACCAAGATGAAAAAGTTAGTGCGTCTCTACAGGATTACTTGGAGGTTATTCTTTCTTTGTCCAAGGAAGGAGAAGGAGTTAGAGTGACCGATATTGCTGCAGAGCTTAATATTGCAAAAGCCAGCGTCACTCAAGCTTTAAGTGTTTTAAAAAAACAAGGACTGGCATGGCAAGATCGTTACGGTCCTGTTAATCTTACGGAAGAGGGCAAAAAACACGCTCTCAGCGTTTATAAGCGACATCAAATAATAAGATTCTTTTTAACTGAAATTCTAAAAGTAGAACCCGAAACAGCAGAAAAGGATGCCTGCAGTTTAGAGCATATAGTAAGCCCTCAAACTCTAAAGAAAATCCAGGATTTTCTAGACGAACAAGGTGTTCCCTATAATCAACATGACAATGATCACTAAAAATAACATATTTTATCAATAAAAATTTTTGGAGAATAAACAAATACCATTTTAAAAATAAATTACTCAAGATATTTTTTTAGGAAATCCCTAAAACTGTCCCCCAAGTCTTCTCTTCGCAACGCGTATTCCACGGTAGCCTCCAAGTAACCCTGCTTGTCCCCTACGTCGTATCTTCTTCCTTCAAATTGATAGGCCCAAACCTCCTGGCATTGAGCTAGCTGTTCCAGTGCATCCGTTAATTGAATCTCGCCTCCTGCCCCTGGAGGAGTTTTTTTCAGAAAGGAAAAAATTTCGCTATTTATAATATACCTACCCAGGACTGCTAACCTTGAAGGAGCATTCTGCCGAGATGGTTTTTCTACCAGACCCTTCACTTTAGTAAAGCTGCCCATCCCTCCTTCCGGGTCAACGATACCGTATTTATTTACCTGGGAAAAATCCACCTCCTGCACCCCTAAAATAGTGCTTCCTTTCTCCTGATAAGCTTCTATCAACTGCTTTATCCCAGGTATCGAATGATAAACAATATCGTCACCCAATAGTACAGCAAAATCTTCATCCCTTACAAAATTTTCTGCGCACAGTACTGCGTGTCCCAATCCCCGGGGCTCTTTCTGTCTCACAAAAAATATTCGCGCCAAATCTGCAATTTCCCTTAATTTTTGATATTCCTCATCTTTTTCTTTTTCCAGCAAAACCCTCTCCAGCTCCGGAGAATAATCAAAATGGTCTTGAATGCTGTCTTTATTCCTACCGGTTATAATGAGGACTTCTTCTATGCCAGCAGCTACCACTTCTTCTACAATATACTGTATAGCGGGCTTGTCAATGATTGGCAGCATCTCTTTGGGGGTGGCTTTGGTAGCAGGAAGAAATCTGCTCCCCAAACCAGCCGCCGGAATAACAGCCTTGCTGATTTTTTTGCTCATCATTTACCACCTCCAAGCAAATGTTAAAAGGCGTTGGAAATATTTATTTCACTTATTAAATATATTCTTATTAGTTCAATTAATTCCTTCTCTCCCTCTTTAGAGACAGTATTAATAAAATTGCCTTATTTAAATAGTTTCTATCCATTCCCAATTGTGTAGGGATATGTTAATATTTAGTTAGTGGTTTAAGTTATTCAATAAATAGAGTCCTCAAAATTTAAGGGCTTTGCTGTACAGCAAAATGGTCTTGTAGGAGATAAAATGCGATTAGTCAGCGTTAAAGAACTAAAAGAAGGGATGATATTGGCTGATGATTTAATTCATCAGCAAACGGGCGCTATATTACTTTCTAAAGGAGTAAAGCTTAACCGAAATTTAATTAACTCCTTACTGAGAATCAGCAACCGGGGTTATTGCCTGGTGGAAGAACATTACGGGGAAAGCACGGAATATTCTACATTGGAATATCTAGAAGGTGAACTCGAGGACGAAGTTCTACCAGCCAAAGCCAAAAAACATGTTAGCCAAAATATCAATTTCCCTACCAACCAAGAAGATTTGACTGATCACCACCAGGTTTTTGAACAATTAAGTAATTTGTACCGGGAAGTGTACCACCAAGTAGAGGAAGTATACGAAAGATCTCTTAAAGGTAAACTAGAAATAAACAAGCTTCAAGAAACTTCCATTGCTTTGTCCAGAGAAATTAACCGTAATCCAGAAATCTTGCTGCAAATAGCCCTATTAAAGGAGTTCGACAATTATACTTTTTCCCACGCGGTCCGGGTTTCTATTTATTCTGCGGTGATGGCAAATAAAGCAGGTATGGCAGCAGATGAGGTGTATCAAATAAATTTGGCCGGGTTACTGCACGACCTGGGCAAAATGGAAATACCTGACGAAATCCTGCACAAACCAGGCCCCCTATCTTCTTCAGAATGGGAAATAATGGTTAATCATGTGGAGTATGGAGTAAATCGCTTAAAAAATATCCCCCAAATCAACCCTAACATTCTACAGGCAGTGGCTCAACACCACGAAAGAGTGGATGGTAGCGGGTATCCTCGG
>CAZXDQ010000147.1:0-5331 GCA_964639405.1 uncultured Syntrophomonadaceae bacterium
AGCTTATATGGAGACGGAAAGAAACAAATTTATCTCTTATGATTATGCGGAAAAGGTAACGTTTTGATATTGTTTACAGTAATTGAGTCTATTCGAAAGGAGTAATTATATGAAATGGAAGGATGTATTTGATAAGTGGGGATTAAAAACCATAAAGCTTAATGCTAAGTTTGCGGAATTAGAATTCCAACCAGAAGATGTAGACAAAGATGCTGCCTGGAAACTGTATGTAGAATTAATCACGAGGGTTTCTACGCAAACTTTACTTCCAGAAGAAGGAGATGAAGAGACTGCGCTAACCAGCATATATGAACTATTTGGCATTACAAGAGAAATACTAAAAGAAGAAGGAAGAGAATGCATTGAGTTTACTAAATTGGCTGTGATCGTGTTAAACCAGGTTATTCGACCTTTTACGGCTAAATGGCATAGATTAAGCTTGCAAGGTGCTTTTAATAATAAAGAAAGATGTGACGAATTCCGTAAAGAGCTTGCTGATTTGCAAATAAAATTAAGGAATTATACAAAGTTATTGGCTGAGGTAGCGCAAGTTGAAGATTTAACTGATATTACTGAAGAAGCCTGAGTCAATCAAACCTTTATATTGCTTATTTCCCCTATTACCTTAAAAAGAAGGGCAGATATTACATAAGGGTTAGCTTTTTACTCGATAATAAATGGGTTGTCGCCTTATAAGCCAATAATGTATTTGATGCAGTAAAGGCCGAAATCAGGGAGGTCATATTACTCTAAAAACGGACAATAAAACATTATCGGGCGGCGGGATGTGATCCCAGGGAGGTGGCATCCTGCCTTTGCCAGGAGAACGTTCTAAGGCTTTCAGCTTGGTCACCTTGTAGTATTCCACCGGCTCCAACTAGCTCCGGTCTACAGGCATCGGCAGGCATTTTCCGGAAATTGCGTCCCCGGCCTTGAACTGGTGCTTGGCTTGGCCTGGGCGGCTTTGCCGATGCCGATGGAGAAGCACACATCTTCCATGTCTCCTATAGAGCCCTGCAAAGACAAGGCATAACCAAGGTATTGGTGGCCCATCTCGCCAAAAGATCGGAGCAGCCTTATGCGCGGCTGGATAGTAATTATGGTTCCCTGAAATGGTATCTTCTCAATACCGGCACCTCACTGTGTAGTTTACAGTGCCTAGGTAGAGACACCATTACCCAAATGTATAATCCCGCCTTAACCTTCATGACAGGGGAGTTCATTTATTTACGCATGAAAAAAGTTCATCACTTTTTAAACCATCAAGGGCAGTCTACAAAATAATTTCTGATTTTTTGATGTGTATATTAAGTCATACTTTCACTAATGCACCCTCCCATGCGACTTCAATCGGGATAGGGGGCAGTGATTAACCGCCGCCCTTCCACACCACCGCACAAGCCGGCCTGGCATACGGCGGTTCAGCAGATTTGACAGCGGAGTCAGGGTTATACCTGGCTCTGTCTGTTTGCCGCCGTAACCAACTCAGGGCTCCTGCTCTATCTCGGGGTTCCACCCCTACTTCAAACAGGTAGCCCCTCACGGGTTGTCTGCTTTATATTGGCCTACGAGGCTCCAGATCAACTGTATCTGCTGTTCGGCCCTTCAGCTGGTATCACTACCAACCTACTATGGCCTCTGCTGACTTCTGCTGGCTCAGCTATACATTTCTGTATAGGTTATCGCTACGGGAAATTCATTCCGCTAAGCGACATACCCAGCAGACCTCCCCGGGTAAGAACGATAGCCTTCATCTCATGTACCCGCCACATTTACTGCCTTAGGTTCGGGTAGTGTTGGACTTCGTTTTGTATGGCAAACTCGTCCGCCTAAGACAGCCTCTTATGTGATTCTTGTTCATCGGGTCGAGACTTTGCCTCCAGCTTCCTCCAGACCCCACCTCACGGTGGACACCCTTGCCTTTGGCTAATGGTTCCCACTACCAAGCCCATAGCGGACTTTCACCGCCAAGCTATCGCCCATGCCGGGCGCACCTAAAAAGCCCCGGAATTATCTCCCGGGGCTCTCCTGGATTAAAAAAGAGAAAATGCTACTCCAACTCTTCCAGCACATCTTCTGCAACCGCTGCTTCACCACCTAAAACCGTAGCTTCTTGCAGGGCCTCTTCTTCAGCCAAATAACCCCTGACTTCTCCAGGAATAGTATCCTCTTCCGTCAACAAGAGCGGCGCATTTTCCTGGGCTGCATAAACCCCTCCGCTTAAAGCATCGGGAAAGGCCCAGCCCGTAGCTATAGCCACATGCTCCGGCGCATCAAAAAATTCTTCCGCTACCTCTACTGAAGTATCCCAACGATTAACCCCAGCTATTCGGGAGTCACTGCCGGCTTCTTCTTTGACCTCCTGGCTCACTGCTACCTCGCCGCCAATAACGTGTATCTCATCCAAATCGTGCTCCTCAAGGTAATCTGCAGTATCCCCACTCAAACTCTCGGGAGGAGTAAGTAGAATGGGGGCGCCTACCCCCGCAGCAGCTCCTGAAGCAGCCACCGCATCCGGAAAATCTTCCCCCGTGGTTAAAAATGCCTCCTGCGGGGCCTCGGTTAGCTCATCTGCTATGGCTACGGCAGTGTCGTATCGGTTGGCGCCTTCCAGCCTTTCCACTTCGTAGCCTTTATCTTCCAATTCATCTTCTACCTCATCTGAGATAGCCGTCGTGCCTCCCAGAACATAGACGGTGTCTCCATCCGTAAGAAGCCGGTCAATTTCAGTCGCAGTTTCTTCATGCAGACTGCCAGAAGGAGTCAAAAGCAGCGGGCCGCCTTCTTCATAAGCTAACGGAACCCCCGATAAGGCATCGGGGAAGTCATCGCCCCGGGCCAATACTACCGCTTCCGCACTTTCCGGAAAAGCCTTCCTGCTTACCTCTATAGCTGTATCATAACGGTCATCGCCAGCTAACCGCTCTGCTTCCAATGCTATCTCCTTTAATTCAAAATTGGCCACCAGCTCCCGGTCTTCTTCTATATCAAAGGTGTATTGAGTATTGGTGCTTACTTCTTCGCCATCTTCGGCCCAGTTGATAAAGTCAAAGCCATCGGCCGGATGGGCTTCTATGGTGACCTCTTCACCCTCATCATAGGTGCCCGCTCCTTCTACCTTGCCACTTTCTTCAGGATTTACTGATAATTCAACTTTAAATTTTAATATCCACAAATCTGCATCAACACAGTATTCATAAGTGCCGGCTCTTTTATTCTCATTTCCATAATCCGTAACAAAATCCCCAGGATTGCCATCAAAAGCATCGTCCTCAATGCTTACATCGTTTCCTATAGTTATTTCCGTAAGCATATTGTTTAGGAAAGCACCATCTTCTATTTCTTCCACGCTGGAGGGAATGGTTACTTCGGTGAGTTCGTTCTCACACTCACGGGCTCCAAAAGCCCTATCCCCTATCACCTCCACGCTGTCGCCGATGTTTACTTTGCTGAGTTGGTTGTATTGGAAAGCGTCATCTCCTATTACTTCCACGCTATCGGGGATGGTTACTTCGGTGAGGTGGTTGGAGGCAAAAACACCATGTCCTATTTCTTCCAAGCCGTCGGGAATGGTGACTTCAGTGAGGTCGTTGTAGGTGAAAGCACTGCTTCCTATTTCTTCCACGCTGTCGGGTATGATTATTTCTGTTAGGTCGTTGGTTGAGAAAGCAAATATTCCTATTTCCTCCACGCTGTCGGGTATAGTTACTTCGGTGAGATCGTTGACAAAGAAAGCATAACTACCTATTACTTCCACGCTGTCGGGTATAGTTACTTCTTCCAGATCTTCCCTTTCAAAAGAGGCCCCCCCTAACTTAACCACAGGTTCTCCTTCTATTTCACCCGGTATTTCTATCTTGGTTTTTTTCCCTATATACTCGTCAATAACAACACCGTCAGGGGTTAAAGTATACTCATAATCCTCCTGCGCCTCGTCTGTTAATTCCCAAACATTTGCATCATCACAATACTCATAAGTGCCAGCTTGCCTGTTCATGTCTTCGTAGTCATCAACAAAGTGACCTGGGTTTCTCTCAAATGCCACTATTGAAATAGAAATGTCTTCTGCTATAGTTATTTTAGTCAACTCATTAAGGGCGAAAGCTTCAGATTCTATATCATCTCCCTGTTCTGCATCAAGATCAGGGATAGTTACTTCTTCAAGGTTGTTATCTTTGAAAGCCCAAACTCCTATTTCTTCCACACCTTCGGGAATAGTTACTTCGTTCAGTTCGTTGGCCAGGAAAGCCCTGTCTCCTATTTCTTCCACACTGTTGGGAATAATTACTTCTTCCAAACCCTTATCCATAAAAGAATTCTCATCTAACTTAACCACAGGCTCCCCTTCTATTTCACCCGGTATTTCTATCTTGGTTTCTTCTCCTATATACTCCTCAATAACAGCACCTTCAGGGGTTAAGTCATACTCGTAATCCTCTACATCGCTTAACACTGCCGATTCCCGGTTTGCCCCGCCTAAAGCCTCTTCCTCTCCGCTCAACAGCATCGAGAAACTAAACAAAAGCAGCACCACCAGTAATACCTTCACAGAAAGCGTGGGAAAGCCCCGCATTACCAACCCCCCTAAAGTAAGGTAAAACAATTCTGCCAAGGTCAGGTGAAAGCCCGCCTTGGCAGTTAACTGCTGGAACGCTTAAAGGTGATCTGTATACCGCTTACGTTTCCTGGGTAAATTTCAAAAGGAGAATCGCTTACTTAGGCCAACCCCCGGCCCATTCTATAACTAACGGTAAATTTTTTAAGAGTATAAATTTTTGAAAGAGACACCGCAGCCCCTTTACTCAAAGGAGCTGCGGCCATTTTTTACTCTCTATTGTTGTCAAAGTTAGGCTTCTATTACTTCTAATCTGATATCATCTTCCATGTCGACAGGGACGTAATATTCCTCCCATATTTCATCGGTATCAATTTCTACAAAAGCTGTCTCGACAACTTCTATCAAAGTATCTTAATCAACTATTTCTACGGTCTGCCACTCGGATTCCAACGTTTCGTAATCGTCATGGGCTATTACTACCTTATATTCAAAAGTTTCAGTATCATCTAGTTGCCCTTCATCTAGTATACCGTCACTGCAGGTATCCTCACCAGCGCCAAACACATCCTCGGTTGCCTGGAATTCCACGTCGTAGTCATAGTCTTCCAGCACATTTATTTGTTCCTCGGTCAGGGACCTGCTTTCTACGGTTTCTGCAATATATTCCAGCTGCTGGTCTGCTATATTGGAATCGACGGTTTCGGTTACTGCATCTACTTCTTCCACTTCATGGGTTACTTCTTCCTCTGCCAATTCCAAAACAGCTTCTTTTA
>CAZXDQ010000148.1:0-5288 GCA_964639405.1 uncultured Syntrophomonadaceae bacterium
AAATGGCACATGCAGGCAGCGGGATGCCCAAGCATAACCCATCAACTCCAGGACGGCAAAAAGCTGCTGAAAGTGGAGGGACTGTTCCGAGCCTACTACATATAGCATTTTGTCAAACTGGTACTGGTTATAACGATAGATGGCTGCAGCCAGGTCCCTGGTAATATACAGAGTGGCACCATCCTGTTTTTTTAATATACAGGAAGGAAGTTGGTAGGCTTCCAGGTTTACTACTACCGCTCCTTCACTCTCCTGGGCGACTCCCTTCGCCAGGGCCTCTCTCACTACCCCTTCCAAATGATGGTTGTAAAAGCTCTCTCCTAAATACGCATCGAACTCCACTCCCAACATGGCATAAATCCTTTTAAATTCCTGTAAACTATAATGGCAAAATGACTCCCATAGTTCCACCGCTTGCGGATCTCCCTCTTCTAGCTTTTTAAACCAGAGTCTTCCTTCTTCATCCAGGGATGCATCTTCTTCCGCTTCCCGGTGAAATCGCACATAGAGATGATAGGCATAATCTACCGGATCCTCTTCTAATTCCCTCTTATCACCCCATTTAAGGTAAGCAGCAATAAGCTTGCCAAACTGGGTTCCCCAATCACCCAAATGATTTATGCCCACTGGATCATATCCCAGGGCTTGGTAGATGCGGTAGAGAGCATTTCCTATCACCGTAGACCGGAGGTGACCTATTCCAAAAGGTTTGGCTATATTAGGGGCAGAATAATCTATGACTACCTTTTCTCCTTGACTCTGACGGCACCAGCGAGATATATAACGCCCCTCTACCAGTTCCTCTATCATCTCAGCGGCCAGAAATTGGTAGTTTAGAAAAAAATTAAGGTACGGCCCGTGGCTTTTAGCCTGCGACCAGTAACTTCTTTCTTTGCTTTCCACCCTTTCTTGCAATTGAGTTGCTATTTGCTGGGGGCTCTGCTTCCATTGAGGGGCTAAGCTAAAACAAGGAAAAGCCAGGTCCCCTAACTCCGGCTGGGGTGGATATTCTAGCAGTTTCCAGATTTCCTCTTTTTCTTGATTCAGCTCCTGAGAAAGGAGGGAGGCCACTTCCTCTTTGACTCTAAGCATGTTTTTTACTCCTTTGGTAATTTATTACCCGGGTAATATTAAGATTAACTACCACTTCAACGAAAAATTAGCAAGATGAGCTACCAGGAACAGTTTAAGTGTTCCGAAGCAAAGCGAAAACGGAGCGGAGACCATAATACAGGCTTAATTGCGAAATACATTCTCATAAATAAATACATCTCGCTGTAGTACTACTCCGTCTATCAACTTTCTATCAGACCGCTAGGGCTATGATACCGGGTCAACTCCACAGCAAGTGCACGGCTCAACCTTTAATCCTTGGCAGGCGATCCTCGACAGTCGCCGGCACTCAACTGATTAAAAAGATGCAGTGGTAGTACCGGCTCCGGGTGGAGGCGGCACTTAAACCAGGTTACGGCCAGCTGCCGGGCAAGGCTTCGCCGGCTACTGCTAGCCCTCGTGAACAGTCGCTCCGCCATTAGCAACCTGACCACCTTCGCTTCTTAACGGCCTGAGCAACTATTGAAAATGGTTTCGGTTCTTGAAGTGTGGTTCAGTATGCTACTACGCATTACCGAAGTTCTTTTTTAGTTCCTGGTAATAGGCCTGTACTTTCTGAAAATCTTCCCACACCGGTTTCTTTTTCTTTACGTCTCGCAACAAAGCGGCAGGATGAAAGGTCGGCAGGTACCAACGGGAATCAATATCCCGCCATTCTCCTCTGATTTTGGTAATTCGGGCCTCCGGGTGAATAAGGGTCTTGGCTGAAAGAGAGCCTAAACAGATTACTATTTGGGGAGAAATAATTTCCAGCTGTTTTTTCCAATAAACAGAGCATTGTTTCACTTCCCGGGTTTGGGGAAGTCGATTTCCCGGAGGACGGCATTTAACTACATTGGTAATGTAAACTTCCTCCCGGGAGAGACCTATGGCCTTCAGTATGTTATCCAACAACTGTCCAGCGTTGCCGACAAAGGGAAGGCCCTGTTTGTCTTCCTCGGCTCCCGGGGCTTCTCCTACCAGCATCATCAAAGCTCGAGGGCTACCCACCCCAAAAACTGCTTGACTACGCTGCTGGTGAAGGGAACACTCCTCACACTCCAGGCAGGCTGCTTTCCACTCTTGCAGAAGTTCTTCTTTGTTTTTTTCCTGGACCGTTTCTCCGGAAGAGAATTCAACTTGGCCAGCCTTATCGGAAGGAGTTTCCGAAGATGGCGAATTATTTCCCAGGAAATCAAACAGGCTGCTCTGTTTTATTCCTTCTTCTCTTTCCCCTTCTTCTCTCTTTTTTTCCTCTCTCTTTCCTTCCTTTCTTTTCCCTTCCTGGTCCTGCATTTCTTTGCCCATATTACTCCACCCCACAGTAGAACTAAACCCAAAAACCAAGGGCGCCTGCTCAGTCTATAGTTGGTTTGGCTGCCGCCTCCACTGCATCGCTTCGCCAAGTTTTGCTAAAATTCACTACCAAGGTCATTTCACGGCAACCCCACCCACACCAGCTTCTGGTTCAGGTGGCTGAGTAATTACCACCAAAGTTTGGTTACCAGGCCAGCAAATTTGATGAAATTATTATCAGGTGTGGTTAAAAACGACTTCCTGGGCAGCTGCCACCCCCCGGCCCATGGGTATATCTTGCCCCAATTGCCGTAAAACCATTTCCAAGGCAGCTACCGCAGCAATTACATCCATCTCGTAAATTGCTCCCAGGTGCCCTATTCTAAACAGCTTTTGCGCTAATTTACCGAATCCGCCAGCCAATTCGACCCCATATTGATTCCGCATCCGAGAACGCAAGTCATCTACCTGCACTCCGTTGGAGGCTAAAATACCCGTCACCGTACGGGAAGCGTAATATTCTTCTTGGACCAGCAGGTCCAAGCCTAAAGCTCTAGCTGCCGCCCGTACTGCCTGGGTGTTTATCTCATGGCGCTGATGCACCTGCGCCCGACCTTCTTCAAAATAGAGCTCCAAGGCTTTTCTTAAAGCCATTATCTGAGGAAGAGAAGGAGTAAAAGGAGTTTGGCCTATCTCGTAAAAATCCTGCATACGCTGAAGATTAAAATAAAAATTGCTCATCTGGGCTTCCTTCATACGGTCCCACGCCCTTGGGCTTACGCTGATGAAGGCAATACCTGGGGGCATCATCAAAACTTTTTGCGAAGCAGTAAAGCATATATCTATACCCCATTCATCTACCGGAAAGGGAACCGCCCCCAAAGAACTTACCGTATCCACTATCAACAAGGCGGGATGATCTCCTTTTATTTTACTGATCCTGGCCACATCGTTCATCATACCCGTGGAAGATTCGTTGTGGACCACGGTTACGGCTTTAATTTTTTCTGAGGTGTCCTGGGAAAACAGTTCTTCTAAATATTGATAGTCCAGAGGTTCTCCCCATTCTGATTCTACTTTTTCCACCGCTCCTCCATAAACCTCGGCGATGGTAGCCAAGCGCTCACCAAAAGAACCGTTAATGAGGGAAACTACCCGTTCTCCCGGGGACAAAAAATTGACAATGCCAGCCTCCATAGCGCCTGTTCCGGAAGAACTTAATAGCAAAACACGATTTTCTGTTTGGAAAAATTCTTTTAAACCTGCAGTTACTTCTTCAAGGATGTCTTTGAACTTAGGACCTCTATGGTTGATTACCGGCGCGCTCATTTCCCGGGAAATATCCGGATGAACTGGAGTAGGTCCGGGAATCATCAGGAATTCTTTTTTCATCAACGGTTTCCTCCTTCGTTATCCTTCTTCGTAAAATTATGTGATTGGAAGTAATCAATTACACCTTTTTGACTATGATACTTGCCTGTTTGGCGACTATGGTTTCTTATGGCGGGCTAATTCCAGTAACTGTTCTACCAGTTGAGGGTAAGGAATCCCGCTGACTTCCCACAATTTGGGGTACATGCTTATGCTGGTAAAACCCGGCATGGTGTTGATTTCGTTAATGATTACCTGGGAAGTTTCCCTATCCACAAAAAAATCCACCCGGGCCAAACCAGAAGCATCAATGGCTTTAAAAGCCTTGATGGACAATTCTTGTATTCTTTCCACCAGGTGAGGGGGGAGTTCAGCTGGAATTATCAATTCCGAGCGGTCATCGATGTATTTAGCCCGATAGTCATAAAATTCATTGCAGGGGATCACCTCACCGGGAAGAGAAGCCCGGGGGTCTTCCCCCCCCAAAACACTGCATTCGATTTCTCTACCCCTTATAAAAGACTCCACCAGCACCTTGGTGTCGTACTGAAAAGCATCTTCTACCGCTGCCGGCAAATCTTGTTCGGTTTGGACTTTGCTTATCCCCACGCTAGACCCCAAATTAGCAGGTTTTACAAAACAGGGCCACCCCAGTTTTTCCTTTATGCGCTCAACCCAGGTTTCTTCCCGTCCTTGCCATTCTGTCCTTTTAAAATGCAGATAATCTCCGACGGGAAGCCCGAGTTCCCGGTAAACTTGTTTCATGGCTACTTTATCCATCCCCAGGGCGGAAGAGAGCACTCCTGAACCCACGTATGGAATCCCGGCTAATTCTAAAAGCCCCTGTACCGTACCATCTTCCCCTCCAGGCCCATGAAGAACGGGGAATACCACATCCAGGGGAATAAACTGGTCAACCATCTGGTCAACCATCTGGTCAACCACCTGGTCAACTATCCAGCTGTCCCGGGTTTTAGTCCTTAAGAGCCCTGGATGGCAAGGATCAGTCACCCACAGCACTCGAAAAGCTTGGGGGCCCGGTTCTCTGTCTTCCAATAGTTCCTCAGCCCGATAGCAGCCGAACCAGGAGCCCTGGCGGGTTATCTTGATCGGTAATATTTCATAGTTTTGAGTATCTATGGCATTTATAATAGAGGCAGCCGAGCGCAAGGAAACCTCGTGCTCCCCCGAGCGTCCCCCAAAAATAACTCCCACTTTGGTCTTTTCCATATACAACCCCCACCTAAAAATCTTCTCCTCAGAATGCTTAACCCCTTTCCTGTTTCGGCAGAAAAGAAAATTCCCGGTTTAACTAAGCGCCACTGAGCAGGATTATTCTTCCTTCTCCTTCTCCGCTTTAGCAGCATTAATAACCTGCTCAGTAATTTGGGGGGGGACTTCCTCGTAGTGTTTAAACCGCATGGTGAACAGACCCCGTCCTTGAGTCATCGAGCGCAAATCGATAGCGTAACGGAACATCTCAGCCATTGGCACCAGGGCCCTTATAGTCTGGAGCCCATCGGAAGGAT
>CAZXDQ010000149.1:0-5280 GCA_964639405.1 uncultured Syntrophomonadaceae bacterium
AGGCTTGCGGTCTCTGCATGGGAGTTTGTCCCGCAGTATCCATAGAATTCAGGACTGACATGATTGAGGTTTCTGACAGGGCTTTGGAGGAAGCAGCAGCTAGATTGGCTCAGTCTTCCGAAGGTCCCTCTCTATTGGTGATAAATTGTGCTTTTGGAGCTTTTGCTGACCCTGCCTTTAAAAAGAATTTGGCATATAAAAATCATCAATGGGAAATGGTAAGCTATCCATGTGTAGCTAAAGTAGATTCCCTTTCCATGATGAAAGCTTTCGAGGCGGGAGTAGACGGAATTTTGGTGGTGGGTTGCCAGGAGGAACAGGAATGCACTTATCGGGACAGCTATTATTGGGCAGAAAAGAGGATAAGTCGAGCGAAAAGTCTGCTGGAAGAATTGGGTATAGAACCTGCAAGAATCTTTTACCAGCAGCTTTCAGGAGAAGAAGTTAAAAATAATTTTGAACAAACAGTAAAAGATGCCCAGGAACAGCTGAAAGAAGCAGGAACTATTTTAGTCAGCAGTTAAGCTATTTAGCTACTTGCTTATTTTGGCCATTAGAAAATGAGCATTCCGTTCCCCGGCAATTTTATCCTTTTTGCCGGGGAACGGGTTTTTATCATGACTTTTGGTTACACCGCTGCGTGGACCTCCCCTTCCAGCAACAATTGTCTTTGATAATATAACTGTTTCGGGTTCCATGCTATTGCAGGGGAAGCAAAAATGGTGGGCAGTTATTTTTAAGTAGGTGGTGAAATCTTGCATGAGCATCAGGAGCGAAGAAGAAAGGTGGGAAAAGGAGCACCTATCAAAATGGGCCCAACTAAGTTCTCGCAGTAAAGGGCGTTCTTATTACGAACTCCCCTGCCAGGTAAGAACCTGTTTTCAAAGGGATCGAGATAGGATAATCCACTCTAAAGCCTTTCGTCGTTTGAAACATAAAACTCAAGTATTTATTGCCCCCGAAGGTGATCATTACCGCACCAGGCTAACCCATACTTTAGAAGTGTCCCAAATAGCCCGGACTATTGCCCGTGCCTTGAGATTGAATGAGGACTTAACCGAGGCAGCGGCTTTAGGCCATGATCTGGGGCATACTCCTTTTGGCCACGCCGGTGAAGAGGCTTTAAACTCTCTTATGCTGGGAGGATTTCGCCATAATGAGCAGAGTTTAAGGGTAGTAGAATGCTTGGAGCAGGAAAAAGGCTTGAATCTTACCAGAGAAGTTAACGAAGGAATACTTAAGCATACTGGCAAGGAAGTCCCTGCTGAGCTGGAAGGTCAGATTGTTCGAGTGGCAGACCGAATAGCTTATTTGAACCATGATATTGATGATGCCTTAAGGGCTGGAATTCTGACAATGGAGGACCTTCCCAATCAGGAGCTGAGCTATTTGGGTTTTACTTCCTCCCAGAGAATTAACACTATGGTAGTTGATATTATAGAAAATAGCCGGGATTCGGAGACTATAAGATTGAGTTCTACCATGCAGGAAGTGATGGAGAGCATGAGAAACTTCATGTTTAAACAAGTGTATATTAACCCTGAAGCCAAAAAAGAAGAACCTAAAGCCAAAATGGTAGTAGAACAGCTTTTTCAATATTTTATTGAACAACCGGAAGAATTACCTTTTTACCGTGAGGAAATGGCCAATGAGGAAATATGGAGGGAGACAGCAGATTATATTGCTGGTATGACAGACCGTTTTATAATTACCCTTTATCAGGATATTTTTGTTCCTCATCCGTGGAAAAAGTGAAAGCAGCAATTATCATTTTAACCCTCCCAGGAAGCGAAACAAAAAGTTGCTCGATTCTTATTTGGTAGAAGGAATATATAATGTTGCCGTAGAATTAACTATTAAAGAAAAGAAATAAACCATAACCAAAGAAGTTTCCTTATCGAAGCTGTTAGGGTTGTTGAGTTTGGGCAAGGGAGGAAGGAGGCGAGTTACTCGGTATTCAATCCAGCAATTTGCAGATAAAGCTTGCTATCCGCGCACCTCGTCTCTATAGGGATGGGGTTTTTTACTTAATAGAATCTTTATTCGAATATAACAGTAGGTGAGAATAAATGGTGGTAGGTTCTCAAGGGAAAATTGACGAAATAAAAAGGCGTTGTGATCTGGTAGATCTGGTAAGTGAATATATACGGCTAGAAAAAAAAGGAAAGAATTTTGTAGCCTTGTGCCCATTTCACCAAGAAAAGACTCCATCCTTTTCTGTTTCCCCAGAAAAACAGCTCTATTATTGTTTTGGCTGTGGAGAAGGTGGAGACCATTTTAAATTTATTATGAATATGGAAAACTTGCCTTTCACGGAAGCACTTAGTTTGTTGGCGGAGCGAACAGGAGTGTCTATTTCTGAAGGAGGAAAACCTGACCACCGGGAGATTTCCACAGAAGATTTATTTACGGTGAATCAACTGGCAGCCCGCTTTTTTGTTTACCTCCTTCATTCTAGCGACGAGGGAAAAAGAGCTTTGGAATATTTGAAAGATAGGGGAATTACTTATTCATCCATGGAAATGTTTCAACTTGGCTTTGCTACTGCTAGTTGGGATGGTTTATTAAAGCTTGCAAGGAAAAAAGGCTTTTCTGAAAAAATACTACTGAAAGCTGGCTTGATAAAACCCAGAAAAGACGGCAAAGGATATGTGGATCGCTTTCGCAATCGAATAATCTTTCCCATATCCGATTTGAGGGGAAGAGTGGTAGGATTTGGGGGAAGGATCTTAGAGGAAAACTCCCAATCCCCAAAATATTTAAATTCCCCGGAGACTCCAATTTTTGACAAAGGAAAATATCTTTATGGATTGTACCAGGCGAAAGAAGCACTACGAAAGCAAGGTGAAGCATTGATAGTAGAAGGATACACTGATGTTATTTCTTTACATCAGGCTGGCTGGACTAACGCAGTGGCTACTTTGGGCACAGCTCTTACTTCAATGCAGGCTCGATTGCTTCGTCATCAGGGAGATAGAGTGGTAATGGCTTTTGATGCCGATGAGGGGGGCAAATCAGCTACCCTGCGGGGTTTGGGGATTTTGAAAAATGAGGGGTTAGAGGTAAAAATTGCAGAATTTCCTCCAGAACTAGATCCTGACAATTTTCTGAGAGAAAAAGGATCCCAGGCTTTCAAGTCTTTGCTAGAAGGTGCACAACCTTTAATTGATTATCAGATGTCTCGTTTAAAAAAGAAACACGATCTTTCTAATGTGGAAGGAAAAGTTCGTTTTGGAAGAGAATTTTTGGTTTATTTAGAAGAGTATGCAGGCTCACTGGAAAAGGATTACTATATCAGAAAGGCTTCAGAAGAACTGCAAATTTCCGAAGAAGCTTTAAGGCAGGAATGGAAGAAGGCAAGGACTAGTCGAGGTGCTCAATCCCGAAAAGAAAAAAGAGAGGGAACAAAATCTGTTCCCCTTATCCGCACCGATAAGATTTTAGATCCGGCAGAGGAACTTCTTCTAAAACTCTTTTTAACTTATGAAGGAGTTTTCGAACGGCTTGACGAACAAGATAAAGATAGTCGGAATAATAATTTAAAATTCTTTTCCAAAGAAATGCAAAAAATTGTTGAAGCATGTAGGAATTTAAAAAACAGTGGAGAAGATATGGAAATAAACGCTCTTATAGATAGGATGGAGGAAGAACACCTTAGAGAAATTATTACCAGAGCAGCTTTTGGAAACGATTGGGGAGAGCTAACCCAAGGGGAAGTAGAGAAAATGGTAGATGATTGTATGCTTAAATTGAAAGCAAAAAGTTTTAGAGAACAAAGACAGGAAATTGAAGCTGAGATAAAGAAATGGGATGTTCAAGGAGAAAGGGAAAAGGTGAAGGAATTATTGCAGAAATGGGAAGAGATAAAAAAGGCTGAAAAAGAACTGCATGGTGGCACTGAGAAGGAGAGGTGGTCTTAGTGAAAGAAACGGAAAAGTTGGCTTCTATGGAAGAAGCTCAGCAGGAGTTGGTAGAACGAGGCAAAAAAAAGGGTGTTTTAACTTATAAAGAGATCATGGATACCCTGCAGCCCTTCGAGTTTTCAGTGGACACCCTAGATGAATTGTATGATAAATTATCTCAATCCCAAGTAGAGATTGTGGATGAAGCTTCTGAACTACCTGCGGCTCCAAGTGATAAAGAAGAGAAAGAAATGGCGGACGAATCAGAAAAAGGAGAAGCAGAAGCGGAGCTGGATATTACTCTTCCCGAAGGAATTAGTATTAATGATCCGGTGAGAATGTATCTCAAAGAGATTGGGAAGATACCTCTGCTTTCTTCTCAAGAAGAGGTAGATCTGGCTCAAAGGATAGAAGAAGGGGAGGAAGAAGCTAAAAGAAGGCTAGCTGAAGCTAATCTAAGACTGGTGGTAAGCATAGCTAAAAAATATGTAGGTAGAGGCATGCTGTTCCTGGATTTAATACAGGAAGGAAATATGGGGCTTATTAAGGCTGTAGAAAAGTTTGATTTTCGGAAAGGCTATAAGTTCAGCACTTATGCTACCTGGTGGATTCGTCAAGCCATTACCAGGGCTATTGCAGATCAGGCTCGAACTATTCGCATACCGGTGCACATGGTGGAAACCATTAATAAATTAGTAAGGGTATCCCGCCAGTTAGTGCAGGAGCTGGGGAGGGAGCCGTTGCCAGAAGAGATAGCCAGGGAGATGGATATAACAGAAGATCGGGTGCAGGAAATATTGAAGATTGCTCAAGAACCGGTTTCACTAGAAACTCCTATAGGGGAAGAGGATGACAGCCATTTAGGAGATTTTATTGAAGATCAAGAGGCGCAAGCTCCTGCCGATGCAGCTGCTTTCGAGCTTTTGAAGGAACAGCTGGAAGACGTGTTGGAAACTCTAACTTCCCGGGAAGAGAGAGTCCTTCGTTTGAGGTTTGGCCTGGAGGATGGAAGGCCCCGTACTTTAGAAGAAGTAGGTCAGTATTTTGGGGTCACCCGGGAAAGAATCAGACAAATAGAGGCGAAAGCCCTGCGTAAACTGCGGCACCCCATGAGAAGCAAAAGGCTTAGAGATTATTTGGATTAAGGGTAATTAAAACTAGATCAAATTCTTGGTTGGTTGCTGGATAATTAACTTCGGCAAAGAGTAAAAAATATTTGTTAAATATTTTGTGCCTTGACGACAAGGGGTTAATTGAGTATAATTATACTTGCGCCAGCGATGCTCCTCAGTAGCTCAGCGGTAGAGCGACCGGCTGTTAACCGGTAGGTCGCAGGTTCGAATCCTGCCTGGGGAGCCAAATTGGGCCCATAGCTCAG
>CAZXDQ010000150.1:0-5269 GCA_964639405.1 uncultured Syntrophomonadaceae bacterium
TCCGGAGGAAATATTCACTTCGGATTGGTAGGGCAAAATTCTAAATTGGTGGCTGAACAACTAGGGGTGGCTCCAGGGTTAGAAATAGAGGCCTTACAAAGGGGATTAGCCTATCGCAATATATCCACCTATGCAGTGTTGTCTTTAGGGTACGAAAATATGCATTTTCTCGAATTTGATGAAGACGGAACAGTTAAATTTTTTAATCGAAATGGTCAATGCGCTGCAGGAAGCGGTTCTTTTTGGTATCAACAAGCCACCCGGATGGGATATGATGATAAAGAACTGGCAGAGGTGGCTTTGGAGGCTGATTACTCAGTACCCATTTCCGGGCGTTGCGCAGTGTTCGCCAAATCTGACATGACCCACGCTATAAATGAGGGAGCTACTCAAAGTGCGGTTTCCATAGGCATGGCCAATGCCTTAGTTGATACTATAGTTACCAATGTGGCCCAGAACCGTATAAAAGGTCCTTCCCAGTTACTAACGGTAGGAGGCGTAGCAAACAACAAAGCAGTCATCAAATGTTTAAAAGAATACGCGGAGGCTAGAGGGGTAGAAGTAATAATTCCCGAGGACCACGAATATTTAATTGCGCTGGGAGCTGCTCTTAGCGGAAATAAAGTTTCAGTAACCACCTTGAACCAACAATTACATTTCGAACAGGATTTTAAACCAGAACAAACTTTGCCTCCTTTAGATTTATCTCAAATACATTATTTAGATCCGCAAGAACAGAATAAACAGGAAAGCTACGATCTTTCTACAGTTTTCATTGGAGTGGACTGCGGCTCTGTTTCTACCAAGTGCGCCTTGCTAGATGCAAAGGGGAATTTCCTGGGAGGAGTATATTTGCCAACCACTGGTCGTCCAGCCTTGCAGGTTTTGGAATTGATGAAGCAAGTCCAGCAACAGTATGGGGATTTAGTGGAAAACTCCCATATGGTGGCTTGTACCACCGGTTCGGGTCGCTTTCTTTCTCAAAAGATACTTAATGCTCAATATGCTGTAGACGAAATTACCTGCCAGGCAGAAGGAGTTAGATACCTTTTCGGTGGTGTCGATAACCTATCAATAATTGAAATTGGGGGAGAAGATTCCAAATTTTTACAAATTAAAGATGGTATTCTTTACGATTACAACATGAATCCAGTTTGTGCTGCAGGGACAGGAACTTTTCTGGAAAATTTGGCTGAGCTACTTGGAGTTAAAATAGAAGAGGAATTTTCTAGACTGGCATTCCAAGGGGAATATGCCATGGACTTGGGAGATACCTGCACGCTGTTATCTCAGTCAGCTTTGGTGACTGCTGCTGCCCGGGGTTTACCCTTAGAATCTCAATTAGCCAGTCTTGCATATTCTTCTGCTCGCAACTATTTGAGCAAAACGGTAGAAAACCGCCCCCTGGAGGGAAAGGTAATTTTTACAGGGGCAACTGCGAAAAATCAAGCTTTAGCCAGCGCTTTTGCTGCAGAAACCAATACAGACATCTATATACCTTCTTACCCGGAACTTACCGGTGCTTTGGGTAGCGCTCTAGTAGCCAAAAATTTCTATCAGCAAGGGGAAAAAGAAGCTTATTCATTCCGAAGTCTCAACGACTTAAATTACTTTGAATTAGAAAAGAAGGCCTGCAACGCAAACTGCCAGCACGAACACAATTGCACTTTAAATGTTATTAGTTTTAAGGATGGCAATAAGTTTATTTATGGAGATCGTTGCGGTCGTTATTCCGATTGGAAAAAAGACGAGAAAGCAGATGAATATGAAGATTACGCCAGCCGACGCCAAGAATTGCTTTATGAATCAGTTTCTATTTTTAAAGAAGCAACCCCTGAAACAACTCCCAAGGTAGGATTAGCTCGCTGTGGACTGTATTACGAATACTACCCCTTCTGGGCAGCATTTTTCCAGGAAATAGGAGCTCAAGTGGTAGTTTCTTCCCGCACATCACAACAAACTTTAGAAAAAGGTAAGCGCTGGCTGGATTCCGACATGTGTTATCCCATGAAAGTGCTGGTAGGACATTATTACGAACTTCTGGAGAAGGATCTGGATTACATTTTTGTTCCAGAAGTGGTAAATGCCGAACCCCTTCCCTGGGCGGACAATTGGCCTCGTTCTTTTACCTGCCCCCTGATGCAAACTATCCGGGGTACAGTGAAAAACTCGCTGCAGATAAAAGATGAAAAGATGCTCTATGCTCAACTAAACTATCGGGGAGGCAAGGAACAGATTGTTCGACAGTTGAAACCGGTAGCCCAAAAACTACTGGGAGGCAACTTTAAGGAAAAAACCTTAGAAAGAGCTATAGAAAGCGGTTACCAGGCGATGGAAACATACGAAGAGAAAATGCAAAACGAGAGTGTCCGTATAATGGAATATTTGACTAATAATCCTCGGGAAGTGGTGGCCGTCTTTTTGAGCAGACCCTATACTATATACGATGAATTCGTGGCCAAAGGATCCCTTAAGTATGCCAGGCAAAAAGGGATCATTGCTCTGCCCCACGACTTTTTGATCTCCTATTTAAAGGGTTGGTATAGAGGAAGAATTTCCTCTCCTTTTTTGGATCCTCTACGGGAAGAATTTGAAGAGTTTCTGCATCATATTCTACAAAAAATGGACCATATTTATCCCATCCAACTGCAAAAAATGCTTACCACTGCCATACTGGTCAGGTTTTTAAATGAACGTAGTTCTCGCACTGGATTGCCTTTCCTAAATTTAGTACTTCAGGATCCATTCAAATGTGGTCCCAACGCTATGCTGCGTCATTATTTAGATAGCATTACCGGTTATTTACGTTTAACTTTAGATGAACACACTGCTGCTGCAGGGATGATTACTAGGCTGGAAGCCTTCAAGAACACTATCCTTTCTCGCAATGGCTACCAACCTCCCGATATTTTATCTGCCCAAACCAGTTCGGCAGCGGAAGATGAGTGGGATAAAATACTAATTCCTGATGCAGCTCCACATGCCCATGTGTTTGCAGCTTTATTTAAAAGCTTTGGGAAAGAAGCAGAAGTGCTTCCTCCTAGCCAGGACAAGGACCTCACCTTGGCTAAAAAATATGTAAATGGGGAAGAATGCCTTCCTTTTATCCAAAATCTGCAGGATTATTTGGAATATTTACAGAGACATCATGCTAAGGACCAAAATAAGAGAATAGTGTTCTTCCAAGGATGGGCCTGTGGTCCTTGCCGTTATGGCTTGTATGCTCCTACTCAATCCCTAGCTATTCACCGAGCTGGTTATGGAAAAAACCGAATATGTTCAGTCAAATACGATGATATAATTAAGAAATTTGGCCTGGGAATAGGATTAGGCGCTTTTGCAGGCATTCAATCCATGGATATGCTGTACAAGATGCTTCACTCTACCCGTCCCTATGAAAAGAGAGAAGGGGCAGCAGAAGAACTATTTTACTATTATGCTAATCAGCTTTTGCAATTGTTGGAGAACTTTCAGTTTAAATTATTCCAGCTCCCCCGCGGCAACTACCTCCGCCCCTTGGAAGCTTTATTGCAAAGAGCAACGGAAGATTTTTCTCGTTTACCTCTAAAAGATGAACTGAGGCCAGTAATTTTGGTAGGTGGAGAATTCTATGTGCGCCTGGATGAGAGGTGCAATCAAGGACTAATAAAAAGAATCGAAGGGGCAGGGGGTGAAGCTTGTTTGGCTCCAGCTTCAGAGTTATTCAGTTATACTTTGTTTATTCAATTTCAAGAAGCCAGCCAGGCCTTGGAAGTCAAAAAGAATTTCAGCAATTACATTAATAAACTAGCGTATTCCTTTATTAATCGCTTGGCCCATAGGGACGAGCACCGTATTAGTCAAGCGGTTTCTCCCCTGCTGGAAAACCGGGAAGAGCCGGATCCCCAGGATATTATGGAGAATGCTGTAAAATATGTTTCTCGACATTATGGGGGGGAGCCTCCTATGACCATTGGCAGAACTGCTGCTTTCGCTAACAGGGAAAGAGTAACCGGAGCAGTTTTCGTAGCTCCTTTTACTTGTATGCCTGGTTCAGTAGTAGAAGCCCAGGCCAGAATCTTGCAAGAGGACATTGAACTACCTATCGTCAGTGTATATTACGACGGTAAAGACAATGCCAATCGGGATGAACTTATTGACGGGTTGGTTTTTCAAGCAAAACAAAGGTTAGATGCCACCAGGAAACAAGTAGCATTTTGATAATTAACAGCTGTTTTGTCGGCAAACAATTCCTTATGGTTGAAAATAGTAATTAATCGGGAAGGGGAGATAAATTTACCCATGGAAGGCACAGCTTTTAGTAACAGTCATGACTCGGAGAGTACTCCAACCTGGCTTAACTACTTGTCTCAGCAACTAAATAATGAGCAACTAAATTTTGTCATCATGGATAACCATCATATCATGGGAATCGCCGGTCCTGGTTCAGGGAAAACCAGAGCTTTAGTTTATCGCGCCGCTCATCTTTTGAAAAGTGGAGTTCCACCCCAAAAGTTAATGTTGGTTACCTTCACTAACAAAGCTTCGGAAGAGATGAAAGACAGATTAGAGCAAATTTTAGGGTTCCGCCAAGAAGCAATCTGGGCAGGAACTTTTCACAGTTTGGGCGCCCGCATCTTAAGGCAGCACCCCGATTATTTTAATCGTACCCGTAATTTTACTATAATGGACGAAGATGATAGTCAGAGCCTCTGGAAAGAAATCATTAATGGCTATAAAGAAGTTTTATCCGAAGAAGAGGTTAATCTCTTCCTTAAAAAGAGAACAGCAGAACGCTTAGTAAGTCAGTCTCGCAATTCGGGGATGAACTTAGAAGAAGTAGTAAGAGAGTATTACCCTCGATTGGAAGAATACCTTTCCTGGCTGTTAGAAATTCAAAGCCTTTACGAAAAGAGAAAAGAAGAAAACAATGCCTTTGATTTCGATGATTTATTGCTCAAGTGGTTGGTATTATTTGAAAACGCACCTGCAATCAAAAATAGTTACCTACAAAAGTTTCAGCATGTTTTAGTGGATGAGTTTCAAGACACCAATTATATTCAGGGTAAATTGGTTGATATCTTTGCTCAAGGAGCCAATGTCTGTGTAGTTGGAGATGATGCTCAATCTATTTACGGATTTAGGTTTGCTGACGTAGAAAACATGCTTAGTTTCCCTCAACGCCATCCGGAATGTGAAGTTATAAAACTTGAACAGAATTATCGCAGCCATCCGGAAATTGTTGACTTAGCTAATTTAATTATTTCTTATAATTATCAACAACTGCCAA
>CAZXDQ010000151.1:0-5223 GCA_964639405.1 uncultured Syntrophomonadaceae bacterium
CTGCTGGTGTTCCGGCAGCAGGAATTGGCTGCAGTAAAATTGATGGTGCATTTTCCGCATGGAATCCCTCTCCTTCTCTTTCTTTTCTTCATCCTCCCGCCAATTCAAGCAGATAGGCGCTGATTATTTTTTTCCCCTATTCCACTCTTTGAAAGCAAGGCGCTCTTCTTTGCTATATCGAAACTGTGTTCGCATTATAGCAAAAAACTACCCCCCCTGGCAAGGGAGGTAGAATAGGATTGTAGCATAAGGGGTGATACAAGAATAGGGCGGGAACGGTCTTTTGGTGGAGAATTTCTACGAGATTAAGATTTATAGAAAGCAAAGAAAATTACCCGAAAAGGAGAATTATATAAAATTGCCTAAACAAGAGCATTAGGTGAAGGGGGTGCTTGCCGTCTTTATTTCTTGCCCGGATCCAGGCCATCTATGCCCCCTTCCAGGTAGCTCTGGGCCAGCTGGTGGTACATGGCGGCGCTCTGTTCCACCCACTCCAAAGCTTCTCCTCCAATTTCTTTTTTAACCTGGGCAGGGATTCCGGCAGCCAAATGGCGGGGAGGGATTTGGCTCCGATCAGTTACGACGCTGCCGGCAGCTACCATGGCTTTTTCTCCCACTTCTGCCAGGTCCATGATCACGGTATTCATCCCTACCACCGCTCCTTCCTTGATATGACAGGAATGGAGCACGGCGCCGTGGGCTATGGTGACGTTTTCTTCTATCAGGGTTTGGGCTTCGGGAATCACGTGGGCTACTGCGTTGTCCTGGACGCTGGCTTTTTTCTTTACAATGATAGGGCCAAAGTCTCCGCGGAGCACTGCTCCGAACCAGATGCTGGCTCCTGCTTCCACTTTCACGTCGCCGATAAGGACTGCGGTGGGGGCGATAAAAGCCCCCTCTTCTACTTGAGGCGTTTTGCCTTGATACTCTATCAACATGAGCAACCTCTCCTTTCTGGGTTTTCCTTTGCCGGTTTGGTTCCCGGTCTGCTGTTTTTTCTCAGGGGGGTTTCCACGTTTCTTTTTCTGGATGGTTCCTTTTCTTCCCTTCTTCTTTTCTCAGGTTGTAACTACTCTGTCTATCAATTCTTTATCAGGTCGCGTAGGCTATAGTTCCGGGTCAACTCCGCCATTAGCAACCTGACCATCTTCGCTTTTTAACGGCCTGAATAGTAAGTAACCTTCGGTTAATGATTTCTTAGGTTACTGCACCATGGAGCCATCGAAGCTGTACTAAGATTTCTACTCCAGGAAGGGGTTTACCTCTGTGGCTTTCATAAATTTTAAAAAAATCAGGTCATACTTTAATATGCTGCGCCTTTAAAACTGCTCATCTTTTTCTTGCCCGGGTGAAAAGTTAGGTCATTTTGTCTTGTGGTTGCTTTTCCCATAAATTATAATCGAAATATGGAGAACGCATTCTGGGGTAGGGGGAAAAGAATTGGAAAATGCGCTGACAGTCCATGGGCTTACCAAAACTTTTGGCGACAAAATTGCTGTGGATAGTATTTCCTTTGAAGTGAAAAGGGGAGACATCCTGGGACTCCTGGGGCCTAATGGCGCCGGCAAAACTACCGCAATCCGCATGATTATGGGGATTCTGGCTCCTGATCGCGGTGAAGTGGCTTTTCATTTTAACGGGCGCACTACTTCCCTGGAAAAACGACGTATTGGTTATCTCCCGGAGGAAAGGGGTCTTTACGATGATGCCGGGGTGTTGGAAACTTTGATCTACCTGGCCACCTTGAAAGACACTCCCCGGGAACAAGCCAAAGCCTGGGCCCTGGATTGGCTGCACCGGTTTGGCTTAAAGGAATACGCTAACCACAAGCTGGAGAAATTGTCCAAAGGCATGCAACAGAAAGTGCAATTTATTGCTACTGTTTTGCATCAGCCGGAAGTAGTTATGCTGGATGAACCCTTTTCTGGGCTGGATCCATTAAACCAGGATTTGTTTATGGATTTTATCCGGGAACTGCAAAACCAGGGCACCACCATCCTGCTTTCCGCCCATCAGATGAATATGGTGGAAGAACTGTGCCAGCGGATTTTTATGATCAACCAGGGGAGGCAGGTGCTTTACGGTTCCCTGGAAGAGATCAAGAGGCAGCACCAGGAGCATCTGGTTACTTTGTCTTTTCCTCTTGAGGAGGATCCCTCCTTTTTGAAAGATCAGTTCCGGATGGTTACGGTCAGTGAGGCGCCGGGCAGAATTACCTTTCGCTACTCCCCTACCTCAGAAGTTCCCAGCATAAACGAACTCCTGGGGATGTTGTCTTCCCGGCTCAACCTGGAAGAAGTCTCTGTTCAAAAGCCGCCCCTCCACGATATATTTGTACAGAAGGTACAGAAAAGGGGGGAATCCATTGAAGATGCCTGCTTTGCCCAGCGTGCTTAAAGTGGCCCGCTGGGAATTCATAAAACACATAAAGAGCCCGGTTTTTATCCTCCTTACCCTGGCTCTCCCTCTGATCATGCTGGTAATGGGAGGCATTACCTTTTTTGTCGAAGAAAGGGGCCAGGAACAAGCCTTGCACTTGGGAATAGCGGACCGCACCGGTGAATTCTACTCTTACCTGGAAGATCACCGCGAAGGAGAACTGATAGAGCTTTCTCCAATAGAAGCGCCGGAAGGAGATTTTGCAGAAGTTATGGGGGAAGAGGGACTGGATGCGGTAGTGCTGGTGGAGGAAGCAGCCCTGGAACAAGGGAGTTTCCCCCTTTACGTTGAAGAGGTGAGGGACTATAACCTTACGGAAGTGGTCAGGCTCCTGAACAGCGCAGCCGCTTCTTATCGCATAGAAGGAATGGGATTGGATCCTCAGGAGGTGCAGGAAGCTACGGCACCCATTGAGCTGAACACCCGCACGGTTACGGGAGAAGATTGGGAGCTGGCAAATTTTTTGGTCCCCCTGATTGCGGGTCTGGCACTGATATTTTCGGTTATATTCTCCGGCCAAATCCTTATGTACGGGGTTATTAAAGAAAAGCGGAACCGGGTAGTAGAAATTCTCCTTTCCTCAATTTCTTCTCTGGAGCTTCTCCTGGGGAAAATAGCCGGTTTTGGGGCCTTGAGTTTTTGTCAGATAGTAGTCTGGCTGGGTAGCGCCCTGCTGGTGATGGGTTTCGTTATGGAAACTCCTGCTCTGCCCCTTTCGGCAGGTCAGCTGATACCGCCCCTGCTTTTTTTCGTCTTCGGTTACCTCCTCTTGTCTTCAGTCTTTGCCGCGGTAGGGGCTACCATGAAAGAGGCAGAAGGAGGGAGCCAGGCCCAGGGAATGGTCATCCTGGTCCCCATGATACCCGTTTTTCTCTCCTCTCTGCTGTTGATGGATCCTTTTGCCTTATGGGTCCGTATCCTTAGTCATCTTCCTCCCTTTATCCCCACCACTATGCTGTTGCGGATGGGGGGCGCTGATATCCCTCCGTGGGAGATGGCTACCTCCCTGACGGTCCTTATTCTTTCCACCGGTCTTTTTATTTACCTGGGAGCCCGCATCTTTGAAGGAACCATTCTCCAGTACCAGCGGGCTGCAGGCTGGAAAGACCTCAAGCTTTTATTTGCCAGGAAGTAGGATCACGGCTAAAGGTTAGCTGGAACTGATAAAGTTTGGATGCAGCAAATAGGCTTTACCGCTGATTTCTGGCTCCTGGCCCTGCCGGCCTTTATGTCAAGGACAGGGAGGAGTTTTCTAAAGGCTGGGGCCTGGGTGTTGGAATAGAGGGTGTAGATAGTTCTTGATCGATACGGGTGGGCTGGTTGCTGCTGCCTTGTTCTAAAGAATGGGAAAAAGTGAGAAAGGCTGGTTGTTTCCATGGCTGCCGAGGGAAAATTGAAAATTGACGGCGGAATGGGTTCGGGGAGCGGCACGGTACTGCGCTACGCTTTAGTGTTGAGCGCCCTTACCGGCAGAGAGCTTCATCTTTTCCGCATCAGGGCGCGGCGGGAAAAGCCGGGATTGCGTCATCAACATCTGGCGGCGGCGCAAGCGGTGCGGGAATTATGCGGGGGCGCGCTGGAGGGGGCGGAAGTTGGTTCCACGGACCTCCTTTTTCGACCAGGACCTCGTTTGTGCCCGGGTCACTACCACTGGGATATTGGTACCGCCGGCTCGGCTTCCATGTTGGCCTTGAACCTGCTTCCTCTGGCTTGCCTGTCTCCGGGGACGGTGAAGGCAACAATTACCGGAGGGACCTTCCAGGAGCACGCTCCTACTGCTTTCTATCTGCAGCAAGTGCTGGTTCCCCTGGTATCCGCCATGGGCGCCGGGGTAAAGCTGGAGCTGGTGAAGCCGGGATATCTTCCCCAAGGGGGTGGAGAGCTTTACCTGGAAGTGCAGCCTGACTCCCGGGGACTGCTTCCTTTTTACCGCATTGATCCCGGCAAGGTGCAGGAAATTTCGGGAACTGCCTTCTCCTCTCACCTGCAGGATCGCCAGGTTTCTTCTCGTATGGCGGCAGAAGCCCGCAAAGTGCTGGGTTATAAAGGGTACCGCCCCCACCTGGCAGAGGTCTATGACCGCGAAGCCCTGCAGCCTGGTGCTGCCATAGCCCTGTGGGCCCGCACTACTACCGGCTGCCTATTGGGGGCGGATGCAGTGGGGCAGCCCCGCCGCACTTCTGAACAGGTGGGCAGGCAGGCTGCCCGCACCCTCCACCGGGATCTGGCTACGGGGGCTACCGTAGATCGTTTTGCCGCCGATCAACTGGTTATTTTTGCTGCTCTGGCTGCGGGGGAGAGTTCCTACCTGATTCCCCAGGTCACCGAACACCTGGAAACCAACCTTCACCTGGTGGAGCTTGTCCTCGGTGCCCGAATGGAGTTGAAAGATAACCGGGTCACCCTTTCCCCCCGCTAGCAATCCCTTGCGATCAAACTAGCAGAAAGCCCCCGGCGGTGGGAGTATGTCAATCTTACTAAAAAATCTTTGAGAAATTACTTGGTCTATCAATTCCCTATCAGGTCGCTATGGCTTCCTTCCAGGTTACTCCGCCATTAGCAACCTGACCATCTTCGCTTTTTAACGGCCTGAGTAGTAACCTTTATTATTTCTTTTTATAAGGTACAGGTTATTATAGGTGTTTATTCTCCGAGTAGTACTTCTCGCTGCTGCTTGAATTCTTCCCAAAAAAATTTATAAAAATAAAAAGGCGACCTTTACTTTTTAAGGCCGCCTTTAAGTTAGTTCAAGCTGGAAAGGATGAATTTATTCTTCCTTCTCTT
>CAZXDQ010000152.1:0-5185 GCA_964639405.1 uncultured Syntrophomonadaceae bacterium
GCTTGCTCCCGGATTCGTCCTGGCCCCGGGGTTGGTTCTGGGCGTGATGCTTGGTGTGCAAGGTATTACTCATAAGGATCTTCCCGGGTCCATAGCCGATCCCAGGTTATAGGCTGACACAACTATTATGTTTTGCCGGACAAGCTGTCAACTTTGCACATAAAGATCTGGTAAAACTGCAAAAAATCGAAAAACTAGCTTCCCCAAAAATTGCTGTTTTATTGTAACTATTCACAAAATCTTTTGGGGTCTTTCGATTTAAGGGTACGTAGACAGGAAAAGACTCAAGACTTATATGAACTGCTTCAGCCCTAGCCTAATATATTTTATGCTCTCGCTCGCTTCGCTAGAGGTGCTGAGAGTGCAGAGATAAGAAAGATTTTCATTGCCCTGAGCCGGGGCAATGAAAAAGACTCTCGCCCCTGCGGGGAAGATTGTTATTTATAAACACCGGCTCGGTGGATATGAATACCTATTGCTCTTCTCCCAAGCTCTGAGCCTCTAGGGCCGGCAGGCCTGGGCGTGAGATATTATCATCTAAAATTCCGCTCAAGCTAGATGATCCATCTTTTTGGTGAATAGTTACGTTTTATTTATGTTAACATCATAAATTTTACGGCATTTTAGGAAATGAACAAACTTCGCTATCGCTTCCTAAGAGACGAATTGCTCAAATCATCCCAGCCTAATAGTGATAATTACCAGAGCTAGACAGACCGGTAAAACAAACCTGGTCTGGAAGGCCTATCCGGATCTGGAACATATTAATCTCAACTCACCTTAAAACTGAGATGTCCCTCTGGCGTATAGCAAGTGTTGACTGGGAGATCTTAACAATGCAATCAAATACAATTCTAAAACCTCCTGAAATCTCTGAAAAAGCAAGTATCTTTCCATGAAAGAAAAATAATATTCTCTTGCCTAAATGAATCCAGTCAAATCCTTTTTAAAAAAGATCCGGGAATCTTTGGCTGGAAGGGCTTTATTTATGAACTGTGGCCCCTTCTACAATCTGAGCTAGACCTCCACAAAATGAGCACCCCGGACAAATCCCTCGGAGTATCGAGTCCTAGCGGATGAGCCCTTGGAAAGTTTTTTGCAGATACTTCCCAGGTGCTGCTGGATAAATATGACCTCTGTCTTCAAGAAATGGAAGAACACATTTTGAAATGAGGGGTCTTAATGCCGGCTTTACTTTTTTTTGGGCGGTTCTGAGAGCTGAAAATGGGTTAAAAACTATGGTTATACCTACTTGGCAAGAAACCTCTCGGACTTGACCAGGCTTAAAGGCCTTGCTCCCTGCTATACCCTTCAAAGATTATCTGAGCTGAGATCCTTAATTTGCTCAACTTTTCAGAACTAGCCTGCAAGGCAGACATAAGTGTGGGTACCTCAAAAAGATATTGCGAATACCTCCATCTTTCCTCTCAAAAATTACTCCTGAAAAGCAAAAAGGCCCTCCCCATGGTATGGAGGAAGGCCTTTTAGCACGTAATGGAGATGAGCAGTCAAGAATGTTTAGAACTCGGGCTCTTCGTCTCCCTCTGGTTCAGCATTGGGATCCTCGCCAGGCTCTGCTGGCTCCTCAGCTCCAGGCTCTTCTTCCATGGGGGCATGTTCCTCTCCCTCGCAACCCAAAGAAAATCCCAGCATCAGCATCAGGGCTAAAGAAAGCAATAAACCTTTGATCCACATACCTTCTCTCCTTATAGTTTTCTATGTTTTTTAATACTCTTCTTCCAGATCCAATCTTTCCAATAAGTCATTCCGGAGCTCTTCATCCATTTGGGCGGCTTCCATGGCCTGGTTGTATGTTTCTACCTCCAAGCCGGTTTCCTCAACGGCCTGGACCATTTTTTCCTCGGCTTCAGCCTGTACTTCCTGAGCTTGTTCCGGGTCTTCCATCCCCTCAAGTTCACCCTGGAATTCCTCCCGGACTTCGGTTACCGCTTCATAAGCCTCGGCTATCTTATCCAGTTCCGCATCACTGAGGTCTACTTCCGGAGCCTCTTGCTGCATCATCTCCTGTTGTTGGCCTTCCTGTTGATATTCTTGCTGGTATTCTTCCTGGGCCATGGCTTTTCCTCCCAATCCCAGCACAAACATCAAGGCCATTGATAAGCTAAACAATCCCATTCCTTTACTCTTCCACATTTAAACCTCCTTAAATTGCAATTATAAGATTTTTCCAAACAAGTGTTCTATTAGGCTTAAGCAATGCTCGTGCCAATCTCAGGTTAAAAAATAATCGCCTGAAAAGGCGGCTGATTGTGCATTGGGGCAAGCAACTCATGAAGAAAAATCCGAGCCAAAAAGACACATATTACTTACATGGCACAGAAAAAGGTTGAAATGATCCACCTGCAAATGAATTTTTTAGGCGGTTCTGTGAAGACAAGAAGAAGCCAAAAGCCCGGTTCTTCTTGGTTTTTCTTAGTAGGGTCCCTCCCCTCCAGAATCACTGTTTTCATCGTCTCCAGGCGGGGCAGGCTCCTCAGATGCAAGTTCTTCGTAACCTTACGGTAGTGCAGGATCTTCAGGTTGTTCCCAGGAGCTGCAACTTAAGGCGAATCCCCAAATCAACACTGGGATAAGCAAAAATAAGAAACTCTTGATCCCTCCTTGTCCATGATTGTTACCGGGAAATTTCCAAGGAGGTAAAATAGCATGGTCAATAAGGCTCAACAGCATACTCCTCATCCAATCTGTCCAAGAGCTGATCTCTTAGATCCTCGTTGAACTGGGCGGCTTCCATGACCTGGTTGTAGGTTTCCAGCTGTAATCCTTGGGCTTGAACAGCTTCTACCATGGCCTGGTTGGCCTCCTGCTGCATTTGATTGGCTTTTTCCGGGGACTTGATGTCACGCAATTCTTCTTGAAACTCCTTTCGAATTTTAATCACCTGCTTATAAGCTTGCGCAACTCTATCCAGCTCAGTTTCGCTAAGATCCACTTCCGGGGTCTCTTGCGGCATAATGCCCTGTTGTTCATTTGTTCGGTTTTTTTCTTGGCTCCAGGCTCCCCAGCTAAATCCCAGCAGGAATATCAGGGCAAAAGCTAGGCCGAAAATTTTGAATCCCTTCATTTTGTACATACATGCCACCCGAGTAGTAAGCCTTTGGGAAATAAATCTTTATGCATGCCGAGCCTCCAGGTGGAGATTCTCTGAATTCGGAGCATTACCTTCCCCGACTTTTGTTTCGGTGTTCATTTCAAAAATGTGGGCAAAACGTTGATACCGGGAAACTTCCTTGGTTCCCAGGTTAAAAAACAAGGACAGGAGGTAATTTCAAATCCCAGCACCAACTACAAAGCAATAGGGAAGAGCAGACTTGAATCTAGATACTCCCTTTCAAGCACCCAATAAGGAAAAGTTTTTTACTAGGCAAAAAATTCCGCTTGAGGTTTTCCTGAACGGATAATGGTTTGTCATTATCCAAGCTAAAGAAGAAGTCAGCCCTCGTGGATTGGCACGCAATGAATGTACCAATTTTAGACAAATGGTAGTTAAATCTCTGAAATTTCAGATGATTTAAGAAGAAACTCCAGTTTAAAAGGGTAAAAATTCAAGACAGTAAAAAAGACACATATAGCAGGATTGACACACAAATCCGCTGATTTGGGGGCCAAGTATGATTTTTGCAAAATTATGCAATAAGTCTTCGATGCTCCTGGGGGATAGTCCTCATCACCTGGACTTTCCAAATGTGGCTTGATCCTCGGGGTGATTTTTCTTGCGTGATATCCCAAAAAAACTTTCCATGAGAAAGTTTTATATAATTTCGGTCCCCCAATCATAAAACAAAAAGGAGGTATAGTATGCCCGAGATAGACGGAGGTATCGGAGCGCAGTCTATGGCCCAAGAGATGCAAAAGGCCGGAATGAACCAGCAATCCGCATCAAATACAACCAAAAAAACGGGGGTTTCGGGAAAAGCAGACCAGTCTACTGTCTCCCAGAAGAACCCTGCAAATCCATCCCAGGACACACCTAAAGGACAGCCTGAAAACAGCTCAAGCAGTGCTCAGGAAAGTACGAGATTAAACGATGAGGCTCAAGAACCCGCAGCCCCCAAGGGTCCAGGGAAACAAGCCCCGGGAGAGACCAGGGACCCAACAAGGGATCCTGGGGCCTTTGTTTATGGGCCGGCATCCCCACCTGATGCCACTTTAAACAATATGCCTGCCCCGGAAACTTCCGGGCCAGCGGATATGTCAGGTGGCATGAATCCAGGAAACGCTGCCTACAATAGCCCAGCACCCTCAATGCCCGGAGGAACTCCAGTTAATCAGGGGCAAATGTACGGGGCCGGGATGCAGGGCACATTGCTGAATACTGCGATTTAGCCTTAAAGGGACAGGGGGACCGAAAAAAGCTCTATGAACCACTTCCGGGCCTAGTTAGACATAATCAGACAAGGCCGGAAGAAAAGGTATAGAGCTGCAAATAAAAAGCCCCCCTGAATGTCAAGGGGGGCCTGCACAGGAGGGTTGTGCGTGCAAGGGAGGAGTTTTTTAAGCCGGGTTTTGCATTACAATTTTAAATGTAAGCCCGGCAAGGCCTTTTGGCCAGACATGATCATTTACCTCCCTAGAATGCAGGTTCATCATTTTCATCGTCTTCTGGCGGGGGTTCATACCCTTCAGGCTCTTCGTAACCCTCAGGTTCTTCATAGCCCTCAGGGGGCTCATATCCCTCAGGCTCTTCAGCAGGTTCTTCGTAGCCCTGAGGGTCTTCTTCAGGAGCATCAAAAGCGTATACATTCATGCTGAAGCCCAAGATCAGCATAAGGGAAAAGCCCAGAAATAAAAGCCGCGTACTTAACTTTTTAAGCATAACAAACTCCTTGGTCTGAATTTTAAAGGGTTCTGCTCCATTAATAACTCCTCAAGCACCAACTCTTTCCCTAGTGGGCTAAAGAGTTGAGCATCAACTGAGTCAGTTTAAAGCAATGGGTATGCCACTTCCAGATTCGGGGGCATTGTGGTCTTTAAATCAAGGTATATAGCTATGTTATAATTTTTTAGAAATTGGTGCATTGAATTCAAAATCAGGTTCAAGAAGATACATGTGTCAAAGTGGATGTGTCAGAACCAAAAGAATTTTAAAAAGGGTATAGATGTTATGGCTAGGTTAGCCTAAAAAAATATCTAATGACAATATCATCCTGGAAGGATGCAACTG
>CAZXDQ010000153.1:0-5168 GCA_964639405.1 uncultured Syntrophomonadaceae bacterium
TCCTCCATGCCCCTGCTAATGCCCACTTGAGGTTTTTCCACAAAATCTACCGCGCCCATTTCCAGAGCCTTAATAGTAGCATCTGCTCCCTTTTTGGTCCAGGAACTGATCATAACTACCGGTATAGGCTGCGAAGTCATTAGTTTTTTTAAAAACGACAAGCCATCCATGCGGGGCATCTCCACATCCAAGGTAATAACATCAGGCTTCTGCTCCTTGATCTGCTTAACAGCAAAGAAGGGATCCATGGCGCTACCCAGTACTTCAATCTGAGGATCGGCGCTTAAAATCCGAGTTAATACTTCCCTTACCAGGGCAGAATCATCTATTATTAAGACTTTTATTTTTTTCAACAGTTATCTTCCCTTCTAAAGTTCTTACCTCTATTTCCTAATGGTGTTTCTTTTCTTAATGCCTCCCTTTCCCTGCTTAACCTATTAAGTCATTTTTACCTCATTTCCCTGCATTTACTTCAATTAACCTTCACCAAATAAGTTTACTTCTCCAGCTTTTTCTTCCACTTTCTGGGCTCGTTGCAAGGTTTCTTTGTCCAGATAGTATACCTGATCCTTGCCGATTCTACGCAGGTAAACTTCAGTAGTATCGGTAAAGTAGAGGATTTTCCTACCATTATTCCCTCCCAGATCTTCCGCCACCACAGGTATTTCTTCCATAGCCAGATAAGCCTTGACAAACATAATGTTATTATCGGGCACTGAGCTATTTGAAGAATCCAGCACATGGCCTCCTCCGAATACCTTGGCCTCAAAATGTTCCCTCTTCGCCCCCAGTTTCATCATAGCATTGATGAGTATTTCCATGGCGTGCATACCATATTTGGCACTGGGGCTGGTAAGCATATCATCCCTGCGAATATCCCCTGGCAGCAAAAAGTGATTCATGCCTACCACTCCAGTGCTTTTATCCCGCAAACAAACAGCCACACAAGAACCCAGGAGGGTAGCAATAATAGAATTTGTTTCCGCTGTGGCATAATAATTTCCTCCAAAAATTTCGTAAACTTTTCTCTGAAATTTTTCGCTGTAGTATTGCCTCATTTCTTTACCTCACTTTATTGCAAAACAGGGGTGAGATTGATGAAATTCCAACCACCATTCATGCTTCTTTGCGATAAACCGTATGAGAAACTAAGCGCCAGGGATTGCCGCCCTGGAAGCGGCGGTCTATAGTTTCAGAATGCCCTAAAAACAAATGTCCTCCTGGTCGTAGTCTTTTGGCAAAACTGTGCAGAATTTTTTCCTGGCTCTCCTGGTCGAAATAGATAAACACATTGCGGCAAAAAATAAAATCCAGATCCTCCACCTTAGGGTATTCTTCTTCTCGGGACAGGTTAATTCTGGTAAAAATTACCCTCGCCCTCAAAAAATCCTTTACCTGAAACATCCCGGTATTTTCTCCCGTTCCAGCTTTAAAATACCTTTGGAGCATTGCCCTGGGAACATTTTTCACTTTTTCCTCCGGGTAAATCCCTTTTCTGGCTTCTTCTAAGACTTGAGTGTTGATATCGGAAGCTAAAATCTTATAATCCCAACCGCGCCGATTTCTAAAATAGTCATCCAGGACAATTGCGGTGCTGTAAGCTTCCTCTCCAGTGGAGCACCCCGCTGACCAACCTTTTATCTTGGGGGGGTGACATTGTTGGTCTGACCTTTCCTCTATATGAGGAAGAACTTCTTCTTTTAAAAAATTAAAGTGATGATCTTCCCGAAAGAAATAGGTGACGTTGGTAGTGAGTAAATTAGCCATCACTTCCAATTCCTCGGGATGCTCCTGCAGCCGCACCCGGTATTCTTTAAAAGAGGAAAGGCCTAAGCTTTTCAACCGTTTGGAAAGCCTGGAGACCAACAAGGGTCGCTTTGCTTCTGTAAGATTAACTCCGATATGCTGATAAGTAAGATCTTGTATAAATGAAAAGTCTTCGTCGGTCAATTCAAAAACATCCAGCAAAGCACTTTCACTCCATTCCCTTATGCGTTCCCATGCGTATTGCAGAGGGCACGTCCAGTATCAAGGCTACGTTACCGTCACCTAAAATAGTAACACCCCCTACTCCTTCCACGTGGCTGTAATTCTCTTTCATGCTTTTTACCACCACCTGTTCCTGGTCCACGATTTCGTCCACCAGTAAAGCAGCCTGGCGGCGTTGATCTTGCACCACCACTATCATGCCTTCCTCTACTTTGTGGGCTTCTCCACTGAGATCAAGCACCTGGGAGAGAGAAACCAAGGGTATGTAATCTCCTCGAAACTTTATAATAGGGGTCTTTCCAGTTACATTTTTTACTTCGTCGGAAGTCAAGCTCAAAAACTCCACCACAGAAGTAATGGGGACCAATACTTTGTCTTCTCCCAATTTGATTAATATAGCGTCTATTATGGCCAGGGTGAGGGGAAGGCGTATAATAAATTTGGTGCCGATGCCTTTTTCCGTTTCCACGTCCACGGTGCCCCGAAGGGCGCTGATATTATTGTACGCCACATCCAAACCTACCCCTCGCCCCGAAGTATCGCTAACTTCTTCTGCAGTGCTAAAACCCGGCTGAAAAGGCAGGCGCAGAATTTCTTCCCTGCTCATTCTCTGCCCTTCTTCCACCAACCCTTTCTCTTTTGCCTTTTCCCATACTTTATCTGGATCTAAGCCTCTGCCATCATCAGCAATTTCTATCACAATACCACCTTCCCGGTAGTACGCCTGCAGGTGAATCCTCCCCGTGGGGTCCTTCCCTGCCTGCTCCCGTTCTTCCGGGGTCTCTAAACCGTGATCCAAAGAATTCCTGAGCATGTGTTTAAGGGGATCGTTTATCTGCTCAATAACCTTTCTGTCCAACTCGGTCTCTTTGCCGCTTATAATTAAATCCGCCTTTTTATTTTGTTCCCGAGCCAAGTCCCTGATCATCCGCTGAAAACGAACAAAAGTGTTGCCTATGGGGACCATACTCACCCGCATAACTTCTTCCTGGAGGTGGCGAGTTACTTTATCAATTTCCTCAAAAACGTTGCGAGTTTCATCGGTAGAGGCTACATTTTCCAAGTTGTTTAGCACCAAATTTTTAATGCGGGATTGATATATAGCCAATTCTGCCACCTGATCCATGATTTCCTCAATCTTTTCCGTGTTAACCCGGATGGTAGTAACCTCTCGAGTTTCCTGGGCCTGTTTTTTTTGCGAAGCCAAGTTTTCTACCTGCTTAGGCGCTACTTTCCCGCTATCGACCAGGATGTCACCCCAACTCTTCTGGTCCTCCACCGCTTTTTCCACATCTACGGAGTCGACTAGCCCCTCTTCTACCACCAGTTCTTCCAGATTCTTTTCCGCCAACTCTTCCAGATCATCTTGAAAACTAATCTCTTCAATCTCCAAGGCTTCTTCCACGAATATAAACACCTGTTTGATAGATTCCACGCTTTCAGCCGAATCTAAAACCAAAACCCAACTCAGATAAAGAGTTTGAGGGTCTAATTTCTCCAATACAGGAAGATCAGCCAAACTGACGTTAATTTTTTTTAGTTCCCCTTTTTGGCGCAGTTCGTCTATTAACAACAAGGGATCGGTGCCGGTAGTAAACAACTGGGGATCAAAATTTAGCCGAAGCCGGTACCTTTTAATACCAGGAGTTTCTTCCTCTCTCTTTTTCTGTTCTAGCTCGTGAGGAGAAAGATCTACTATAAAGTTAAGCAGCTCCCTGATTTCTTCCGCCCTTTCCAAAAGCTCTTCCAATCCGCCTTCAGTTAAAGCGGCCACCATTTTTTTTAGAAGGGCTATTCCGTCCAATATCACCATCATATGGCTTTCTGGAATATTCTTACCTTCCTTGCGGAAAGAATCCAACACGTCTTCCAACAGATGGGCAAAATTGCTGATAGGGTACAAACCAGTTAGCCCTGCACTGCCCTTCATGGTATGCATGGCTCTAAACACGCTGTTAATTACTTCTTCATTGCCCGGGTCTTCCTCTAAAACCAACAGGTCTTCGTCCAATTGTTGGAGAATCTCTTCTGCCTCTTCCAGAAACACTCCCACCAGTTCCTGGTCAAAAGCTTCTTCGGAAAAACCAGAAGTGAGATCAGACTGGGAATTAGCCAACAGTATCACCTCTTAATTCAGCGCACGAATTTCTTAACCACATTTACCAGCTGCTCCGGTTCAAAAGGCTTCACCAGCCAACCGGCAGCTCCCGCCTTTTTGCCCTGCTCCTTCATTCCCGGCTCTGATTCAGTAGTTAAGACCAGCACTGGGATGAACTTGAAATCCTTCTCATCTTTCACCTTCTTTAAAAATTCAATTCCGTTAACCTTGGGCATATTGATGTCGGTAATGATCATATCCGGCTTTTGGCCTTTCTGCCCTAACTTTTTTAGAACTTCCATACCCTCGCTTCCGTCAGAAGCACTTTCCACTTGATAACCGGCTTTTTTTAGGGTGTACTCCACAGAAGCCCTAACTGTCCTGGAATCATCCACTATAAAAACTGTGGGTGCCACCTTGTTTCCTCCCTTGCATTTTATTGCTGGAATTAACCGCTATTGGTCAAATTACATCCTGGGTCCCACTGATATTTATAGCCCACTGCAGCTGCTCTGAGGGGCTTTGCAATGAAAGCGTTTTCTTTTTGGTTAGCAGAGTTTTATACAAGGACAAAAGCAGCTGAACCCCGGAGGCATCCACGTTCTGCACCCTGCTTCCATCCAACAACATTTCTTCCCCGTCAAAAGCCCATACAACTTCCTGCAGTTCTTCTTTCACTTCATCGACCTCTTTCACAGTAAGCGTCTGCGGTAAAGTGTAATGAGGTTCAGCCATACCATCACCTCTTTTTGCTAGCAGTTATCAGAAGAGAGTAAGCTCTCCTCCCGTGTCTTCAGTAATTTCTTCCGTAGCACTTTCTACATCCATGCTCTCCAAATAATCCACGAACTGTCTAGCTTTGCTGGAGATCCTCTCCTCCTGGCTGGGCCAAGAATCCCGTTCGCTGCGAGCAAGGTTTTTCTCCTGCTCCCTCAGCGCTTCTTGAAGCAAGCGCCCCACCTTGCTATCCAGCTGTTCACAACGTTCTACCATTTCCCAAACGGGCTTAAAGTCCTTTTCTATCTTCCCAATTTCCCCTTGCAAGTTCTTTAATTCCTCATGCATAGTATTAATAGCCTGA
>CAZXDQ010000154.1:0-5072 GCA_964639405.1 uncultured Syntrophomonadaceae bacterium
CTAAACAATACGGAAAAAGCGAGTGGTTTTGCCAATAGATTTATTTGGGTTTATGTACAAAGAAGTAAATATATTGATGATCCTCAACCTATCCCAGATGAAGTTTTAGAGCCTTTAGTTTGGCAGCTATTTGAAGCACTAACCTTTGCTCAAGAAATAGACACAATAGAAAAAGATATATCAGCAAGAATACTATGGCGTCAAAAATATCCACAACTTACAGCAGATAGGCCAGGATTAATTGGATCTGCTTTAGCACGGGCAGCCCCACAGGTAATGAGATTAGCATTAATACACGCTGCATTAGATCAATCCTCTGTAATCAGTGGAGTACACTTGCAAGCTGCTTTAGCATTATGGGATTATGCCATTCGCAGCGCTCAATATATATTTAGCAACTCAGCTAATGTCACGGAAGCCGAAATAATAAATGCCCTGGAAGAATATGGCAGCTTATCCCAGAGTGAAATATACATGCACTTTAGTAATAATATTAAAGAAGAAAAAGTAAAAAAGGCACTCAGAAATTTATACGAACAAGGGATCATATCTTATAGAAGAGAGAACACTGGCAAACCTGGTAGACCAGCTACTATCTGGGAATTAAATAATTAACTGCAATTTATTAGTAATTTATTCGTAATTATTTAACACCTTTTGATCTCTTTATGATCGAGCCTCATGCAATTTTTCTTTTTTTTAGACAGTTTCTATCTATGGCAAACAAGTTGATTGTTTTTAAATTCCTACCTGTAACAAATTAACCAGGATCCTTTCTTAACTTTTTTACTATAAAAACTAAAAAATTTAAGTAACCCTTTTTTATCGCCTGTATGTTTCTATCATTTTATCGAGTTATTTACTAAAAAATACGAATTTAAAATTAAAAAAATAACCTACAAGATATGTTCATTTGTTTTTACCTGTTTTACCCACTGCCTCTGGGGACGTCCCCACGAGGCAGTGGGTTTGTTATTTTTAATTCTATTTGGATAAATATCCTCTAGTAACCTGGGGACGATTGTGCCCAAGCTCCTCACTCACCTTTTTTTCAGCTACTTTAGTGGGAAGTCCTTCACCTTTTATTTTATAATACCTCCTTTGCGCATAAGAATATCTCAGCCCATGTGCTGTAAGTGGTTCGCCTTCACGGTAGGGCCGGTTCTCTCTTATGAAACTTTGAACTTTGTAAATTACACGGTGTGCCTTTTCTCCCTTAGGGACAAATACCCTAGCACCCCTTGGGGTCTTATTTCGTAGTTTCTGAATAATGCTATAAGCTATTGGGTCAAGTTCGATGCCCCTTACTTTGCCACCCTTACCTTTGACTACTAGAAATCCACTATCCAAAGCACGGTCAAGATCTCTTCTATAAAGCCCGACTCCTTCATGAATTCTTAATCCCAGCACCCACATTAACGCCAGTAAAAACATAAGCCATTCAAGCCTTTTTTCCCTTGCCTTGTCTTTAAGCTGCTTATACTCATCGAAACACCATCCCCTATTATCTGGCCATTCTCTTTTAGGAGCTCCTAAAGCCTGGTTGCTTTTCTCTAACTGATACCTTGGTTCCGGTACTTGATCATGATAATAGCGAATAGCTGCTAAAGATTTAACTATATAAGCCGGACCACACCCCTGGTCTAATAAAAACTGAATGTAAGCCCTCAAATGCTTGTTTGAAATGTTCCTTAATTTTTTAACCTGGTAATTTGTCCATAACCAATCTATAAACCTAAGGAAACATTTTCTATATTCCCTACGGGTATGAATACTGCCTTGCCTTGCGTGGCGATAAATTTTTTCAGCTTGTTCTAATAAAGGATTCGCCATAAAAACACACACCTTTCCCATTGGTATATTAGGCCGTTTCCCCGGTTTTTCCCCGGGTGGGGTGACCTTTAGCCCTTTTGATAAGCGCCTTCAAGGTGACACTCTGCCACTGTTTCCCTTTAAAATTTTTAAAAATGTTGAGCAAAGCACCGTAAAACCTGATGAGAACCAGGCGGCCAGTTGGCCACGGCCGGCAGCACTAACCGATATAAATCGGTCAGGAAAGCCTGGGCTGCCTTTGATGTCCCTTATTGCCCGGGACCTGGGTCAAGACGTTTTTAATTAGGGGAATTAAAATAAGCGCACTTTTGCCCGTGGTGTATCGGCTGGCTTACAGGGCTATGCGCTTTCCATTTGAGGAACCGGTAGGCTATTACCGGTTATTTCTTTCCTTTGGCAGGAAATACACCCGTCAATGAGTGTTTATTTTTTGGCCAGGCGCCAGCCTACCTGGTTTACCCGGAGCTACTGCCCCAGAAGTCTCCTTATACCTGTAAGGAAGGAGAATAAAAAGTTGTTTCATTATTAATTGTACCACATTTTAAAATTTGATCAAGGCCTCATCTAACTTATCATCTAACTTATATTAACAACCCAACCCCCCAAAAAAAGCAAACTTAGAATTTGTTTTAGCAAGCTACTTGGAAGGATTTTATTATTTGAAATAAGAATATATTTGGAAAAATAAATTATAAAGAGAGTAAAATCAATATTGCCCGATGGTGGTGGAAAAAGTGTCATTATCTCAACAATTTCTTGAAAATCTTTTGTATGAGGATGAGGGTGTGTCACTTGACTTTAAGCGGGAACAATACCCTTTCGAGGGAGTAACAAAAGATGAAAAATCTGAATTATTAAAGGATATCCTGGCCTTCGCAAATGCATGGCGGAGAGCTAATGCTTATATTCTTATCGGAGTTGAAGACATACGAGGAGGACGGTCATTAGTCCATGGTGTAAATTATCATCTTGATGATGCTAAGCTTCAACAGTTTGTAAATTCCAAGACGCAACGGCCAGTTAATTTCTCTTACATAGAATCAAAATTAGATGGACTCGATGTGGGCATCATTTCCATTCCACCACAGGTGCGCCCCTTATACCTCAAAGATAAATACGGTAAGCTCGAAAAAAATACTGTTTATATTAGAAGAGGTAGCTCGACAGACATAGCTTCACCGGAAGAAATAGCTAAGATGGGCCAAGTATTAAATAGGGAGGATGCCATACCACTTCTTAAAGTAGAATTTTTTGATGAAACCAATTTTAAGTCTCTTGGTAATTATATCCAAGCAAAAACCACAAACCTCAAAATCCCTAGAGAGCAAGAAATACCGGATTATGGAGTAAAACAATTTTCAATTGGCAATAACTTGTATCATACTATGCCCAATATCACAGCAAATAAGGATTACTATCGTGAAGCTGCTCTCTATTTAAAAAAAATGTATGAGCATTCACAAGTAGATTTTCTAGTAGTAAATGAGGGCACTATAGTAGCAAAAGACGTGCGTATTGAAATTTTTATTGAGGATTTAGATAAAAAGCTTCTCATTTGTGACGCCACCGATATTCCTGGAGCACCATCAAAAGAATCTTTTTTACTTTCTCAGTCTATGCACACAGTTGACCCTAACCCTGATGTTTGGGTCGATCATATCCATAAAGGGTGGAGAATAAATGGTGAATTAGGTAAGATACAGCCTAAAGCTGCTGCTAATACTATCAGTAGTCTATATATTGGTTCCAAGGAATCTGTAGAGTTAACAATGACGGTCAAGGTATTTGCAGACAACCTGCCCTCACCTAAAAATTTTGATCTTTCAATTGATATTAATACGGAAGACAAGTCTTTAACCGTAGAGGGATTAATTAACTTAATACATGAAGTTTTTCGTAGTAATAATTAATTAAATTCCCAACGCGCTTGGAATCATCCACCACATACATTTTATGTCCTACTTTTTGATCAAAAAATGCATATTAAGCCCCGTATATCAGGCGCTGACGATGCCCTACATTTTCGCAATTGTATGTCCTACTTTTCCCCACAAGAATACCTTTAAAATCAATGGTGACAGTAATTTTGGGAGTAGGGTGTTGAAGTCGATTTAATTTGGTGCTAATTTCAATGAAAATTTACGGAAATGATATACCGATTACCTTGATTTTACAATATATATCTTTATTAACATTATATGAATAATGGGAACAAAGATATAAAGTTATCAATTTAATACATCTACTATGGAGTTTCTTATAGATCACTGTTCGGAACTGCTTAAAACCTCCATGGTAGAATCTGTTTTAGAATTATCTGATTTGTATCAAAATTATACAGGCTTTTTCACCTTGTGCAGGAAGCCCTAATTAATAACCACTTTAGTACAGAGAAGGGCCTGAGAAGAATATAAACAACTACCAGGCCTTGAAAGTAAGAAGACGGGACCGACTCATTGAAGTCAGCCCCGCCGGTAAAGCAATAAATGGCACTCGTCAGGATAGGTCTTTCCTTAGTTTGGGGAACCAGTGCTGAGTTTTCAAGCATATCTGGACCAGGAGCAACATGATAGGGACCTCTATGAGCATGCCGGTTACCGCTGCCAGCGTCGCCCCGGAATCAAACCCGAAAAGGGCAATGGCCATGGCGATAGCCACTTCAAAGTGGTTGCTGGCCGCAATCTGGGCAGTGGGAGCGGCGTCCTCGTAAGTGAGGCCCAGCTTCTTGGAACCCCAGTAACCTATCCCGAAGATGGCGAATATCTGGATGGTTAGGGGTATCAAAACCAGAATCACCAGCAGCGGGTTGGCAAGGACAATACCTGATTGAGGGGTTACGATAGCTACGATGGTAAACAAGAGTGCCGCAGGCGCCACGTAATGAAGCTTCGAGGTAAACCTTTCAAAGGCTTCTTCCCCCTTTTTCTCTATCATAATTCTGCGGGTTAAATATCCCGCGGCCAGGGGCAGTCCCACATAAGCCAGTACCCCGAAAGCCACCCTGTCCATGGGTACGGGAACGTCAGCAACGGGCAACAGCAGAATGGCCAAAGGCGCATAAAGGACCACCATGGAGAGGGAGTTGATAGCCACCATGACCACCACGTGCCCCATATTACCGCGGGACAGATATCCCCAAACCAATACCATGGCGGTACAGGGAGCTATCCCCAGTAGGATCATTCCCGCCATGAGGTCGCCCCCCATGTCGTAGCCCACCAGATCAACGAAGACCACCC
>CAZXDQ010000155.1:0-5067 GCA_964639405.1 uncultured Syntrophomonadaceae bacterium
TTTCAATCCACGCCCCCGCGTAGGGGGCGACACCCTTTTCTTTTATACAAACCTCCTGGTCACAATGTTTCAATCCACGCCCCCGCGTAGGGGGCGACCAGTAGATAAATCATATAAGTAAGCATCCCTATTTGTTTCAATCCACGCCCCCGCGTAGGGGGCGACAGTATACCATTTTAAAACCTGTATCTGGGGCTTTATTATTTCATTTGCGCGAACCCAAGATAGTAAAATCTGTTTGATAAACTTTTAAAGACAAAATAACCTCAACGCTCTTACAAATCAGCATTCGCGAAAGTACAGCATTTTTTTGTTAGCTTAGGGTTCGCACCCAAATATTAATTAAATTATAATAGGTCCTTCAGGATCAAAAGTATAATTTATCCCTACATGTTCTACTCTTCTTTTCCAATTACTACCAAGAAAGTAATACCTTATACTATCCTGTTCTTTATCAATAATCTTTTCTAATTTATTTTTTAGAATTGTAAACTGCGCTGGTTCTAATATGCATTCAAAAACTGATTTTTGCACTCTTTGCCCGTAATTCACACATTCTTTTGCTACTTTCCTTAGTCTTTTTTGTCCTTCCGGGTCCACAGTGCTAACGTCATAAGTAATTAACACCATCATGGTTTTTTACACTCCTTAAATTGTCAAAGAACAACATAATAACCTTGAGTCTTATTTCCAAAAAAATGGAGGATAAGTCTCTAAATCACCTCGAAGGTGCCTAGCCAATAGAAGAGCTTGAGAATATGGCAATAGCCCTAAAGGAATTTTTTCTTCAAGAAAAGGGTGAGTCAATTCTTCTCTTTTACGGTTTTGCCAGGCTTCCAGAACAGTTTTTCTGGCATTTTCTTTCATAATTACTCCACTCGATTCTTTCTGCATAAAGTCTTTACCTGAAAGCTGTTGCCGATTAATTAAGCTTAAAGCAAGCCTGTCTGCAAGGTAAGGTCTCAGTTCTTCTATTAGGTCAAGGGCTAGCCCTGGTCTTCCTGGTCGGTCCCGATGCAAAAAGCCTACATAGGGATCAAGGCCTACTGTCTCTAAAGCTGCTCGAGTTTCGTGTAATAATAAACTATAAAGAAAGGACAGTAAGGCATTAACATTATCCAAAGGAGGTCTACGGTTGCGCCCTTTCATAAAAAAGTCCTCTTTTTGATTAATTATGAGCCAGTCGAATACAGAAAAATACTTCCTAGCTACTTCGCCCTCTATGCCCCTAATTTCTTCTAAAGTAGGATCCTGATCCAGCTTCTTAATTTTACGAGCCATTAATTTGCAAATATTTTCAATTTCATCTTTATGTTCATGTTCATCATAACAATCTCTGTGATCACTTAAATAACGCCTTAACACTACTCTACTATTAGCAACTTTGCCAGTTACAAATAAAGAAGCTAGCCTGCTTGAGTCCTCTTCTGAATCTGCCCAACGATATTGTTTTCTCCTTAAAAGAACGTTACCATTATGAGGACCCTGGACAGTAGCCAAGTGTTTACCATGTTCCGAAAGAAAAGATACGGATATTCCTTTTTCAGCACACATACCCAGCAAAGATGGACTCGCGCCAAGATATCCAAAAGTAACAATCCCTTCTAAATAATGTATAGGGGTTCTGAACTTTTCCTGGTCATTTATTTTTACTACAAGATTTTCACCATCTTTAGAAAGGTATGCCTCTGGCCTGGTAACATAAAGCACATTAAGCATTTTTCTCATATTTTATAAGCTCCTGTTTACAGATCTCGTTCCATCTCTTTTCTCAGAGTATTAACATAGTTAAGGGCACTTTTCTTTTTTTTACCTAACTTAGGGACACATACGTTTTTCATCGAGCAATTTGGGCACCATTTACCTTTATTAACCGGCGGTGTTTCACCTTTAGAATAAAATTCATGCATTTTTTGGGCTAATATCTTCACCCGGTTTCTAAGCTTTTCTTCAAAAATAACTTTTTTTCTGCGTTTAATTTGTTCATAAAACATATATCCGTAATCTAATTCAATATCTAACATTTCTTCTAGACAAATAGCCTGAGCGCATAGCTGAACTTCGTCCCTGTCATCGGTTTTAGGCTTCCCTCGTTTGTATTCTATCAAGCTGTATCTAATCAAGTTATATTCTTCTTTGAATAATTCGAGAACGTCAGCAACACCATAAACTCCTAGCTTTTTTGAATAAAGGGGAACTGAACGCACAGTTTCTACATCCCCTCGGGCTTCTTTAAAATACGGATCATCCACTCTCTGATGCAAAAGTCTACCTTCAGCAGTATACAAGTTTTCTACCCAATGCCTTTCAATATGAATTAATCCCCATTGCCTTTCACAGAAAGCAAAATGCTGAATCCCAGAAAGAGGGAGCAATTCGTCTTCATCGTAAAGCTTCTCCATAACTTACAACCTTTCTATAACCTTAACCCCGCCTGGAACTTCATCTTGTTCTATTTTTACCCAGTAATCTTCATACGCACGGGCAGGATTAGTTTCGTCTTTTTTGCCAACCTTAACTGCATCAAACAATTTTTGCGCAGGAGCATTGCCTAAAGGACTATCATGTTCAAAAATAATTAACTTTCTTGCTGCCATTTTACCCCGAGCTGCAGAACGGTCATGATCAAACATGTTAATTAGAGCATCCCATAGCAATTCCAGGTCTTCTTCTGAAAACTTAGTTTGTTCCGCAAGTTTAGCCGAAATAAAGCCTTCTGCCCTGTATAATCCGTACGGTACTATGTGCTTCCGTCCCATTTCTTTGTCTTTACTGTCAGCATCTTGTTCTCTAGTTACTGCCATTCTGGTTATGGTAACTTCTTGCTGTACTATAGGGTCTATACTACGAGAAAAACTTAACTGTACGGGGCCTCGCACTTGTCCACAGTTAATTTCCGTAGTCATAACTGCCCCAAAAGTACGGATATCAAAAAAGTTAGCACACATAAATTCAGTAAGCTGTCTGGCTTTTTCTTTGTCGCTGGGCAATCTTTTATTCTTTTCATCGGGCTCTATTCCCAGTTTGTTATATGCTTTTTTATGTTGCAAGTTTAAAGCTATCCCTTCCCTTACGTAAATGTCATGGCCTTCTTCGCCGTTTTTTACTATATCCACATAGTTTCTTATTTTTCTTTTTAAACAAACGTCCGTAGTCAAGCCATGGCCTGTTTCAACATCTATACGCGGTAAGTTGCCTGCATCAGGATCACCATTGGGATTACCGTTTTCCACATCAAACAAAAATACAAACTCATATCTGTTTTGCAAAGTCATTATGCATTATCCTCCTTGTTATCAGATTTAGTATATAATGCTTTACGCTGTTGATAGTACCCCAGCACAAATTGTCCCTGGTCCTCTAAATTCAAGCTTGCCGGAAAACTGTCAACTTGAGAAAGCACTTCTTCCATCTGCTTATCAATAAACCTGCCGTATTCAGCTTTAGAAATATGGTGCTGGGAAAGCCTTAACAGCAATGGGAACACAGACCTGGGAGTGGTAGAAGCTGCACCAAAATAACTGTCTCTAATAGTAGATTTGATACCTGGATTGGCATTGTATTGGGCTTTTTCTAATAAAGCAAATAATCTCCCCAACAAGTAACCAGGATTGTGGTTGTTTTCATTTAACGCCACTGTAAAGTTCACCTCACTATCCTTTTGGTAGTATCTATTTTTTCGGACTAAATAAGCTTTAATCATTGATGCCCTCATGTAATTTACTTCATGGTCCGCTCTAATTCGAGACAGTATAGCATGATAGATAGCAGCAGGATATGGTTGACCATTTAGAATTGATCTCATTAAAGCACCACCCAAAAGTGGTGCAATTCTATCTCTATCTTTAAAAGGCGCTGTTTCTAATAGTAGCCTATTTACAGGAATAAAGTCAGGTTCATTTGCAAAGCTCTTGGAGATGTCTAAGTCTTTATAATGCTGAGCTATGCGAGCAATAAACTTGCGGCACGGTTCAGCATGCCAAAACCGAACTGCCAGCCGGCTGGCGTTAGGGGCTAGACCTAAAATAAAAAAATTTGTGTCTTGGTTTATATCCCTCAGGCCAGCAGTTATATTGCTGCCACTTTTAATCCGTTTAAAAATATCCTGCAGCAATACTTCCGTTTGCGGATCTCTGGTAAGCCGGGACTCTTTTTGATTCTTATTAGTAGAAGACTCATGGGGAGGGAAAAATAGAGCTCCCAATAAATCTTCTTCTAATCCATGAGTAGATTTTTCTGCCCAAAAAACGACAGTAGTATCTCCTAAACGGATCCGGTTTTTTTCTCGTCTTAACAGATAATTCAAAGCTGTGGTGTAACCAAAAGCAACTTCTTCACTTACTGGTGCGTTAAAGCTCTGCTTTTTACCATAAGAAGTAAATGCATTCTTATCAAAAGAAACTAGAGATGCCCCACTTGACTGAGCACCTGGTACATTTTTAATAGCTGGATGCAAACGTGCTATTCTTGCATTCTTCTCCCCGGTCACTAGGCACTGCCCCACCAAGTTTGAGGCTCTAGATTGTTGATAATTCAACCAAGCTTCCCCTATAGCTTGCCTCTCATGCAAGTAACCGTAGTCACCTTCAAGCTTAAATACCAAGTTCCCGCCTCTTTTTAAATCATCCAGGTATTTGTTTATTTCTGGGTTAGTTGGTGCATGCTCAGGATTCCAGTTTAATAAGAACTGTAGCAACGCATGAGCTCCCTTATCTTCTACGCCCTGTAATACTTTTTGATGTAGCTCTACAAAAGCAGAAAAACGCCATTGAACTTTTTCTTTTCCATCATATTTTTCCTCGTCGGTGTTTCGCATTACTCCTAAAACGTAAGCACAATTATCGCATAAAAAATTCGGGGACGGGTTTTTTCCCGATCTTTTTACTTGTTCAGGCACTATCAGATTTCTGGCTTGCAGTTTGTTGTTCCAGGTATCCCTAAGATCAATAATACTAAGCAATTCACCATTAGGTGAAAGCTCCAAGCAAAATTCTACTCTGGCATTACTAAAACCCGGCTCAGCTATGCCGGAATCTTCATCTTCAAGTAGCGTTTGATAATAATTAT
>CAZXDQ010000156.1:0-5050 GCA_964639405.1 uncultured Syntrophomonadaceae bacterium
ATTGATTTTTTGCACCTCTACCACCTGAAACTTTTCCTCAACTCCCGCGTAATCTTCCACGGCAGTAAGAGTGGCTTTGGCAGCTAAATGCATCCTGTTTTCCTGGATGTGATAACTGCTAACGGTAGCTTCGTAGCATTCCTCTTTCCTTTGCAAGGTTATGAACACCGATGCTTTTCCATCGCTGATAGTATAACCAATCTTCTGCAGCTTGATGCGAGAATCGCCCTTCTGGGGGACAACGTCTTCCCCGGGGAGCTGCACCACGCTTATACATTTATGGTTCAACTCCAGATCAAACTTCACTTTCAGCATGGACTCGATATCCCGCACTAGCTGCTTGGGAGAACGGGTATTGTCAGCCAACACGTGTATCTCTACTATCTGATCTTCCTCAATAACCACTCGGGCAGATACCACCCCATGGACTTGAGAAACCAGCTTTTCGATAGTACTGCTGTCCTGATTAGCTTGGCGGTGGATAAAATAACCCCCTTGTATTCCGTAGAGGATACAACCACATCCAAAATTCAGTTAAATTTCTGACTTAATATCCAACTTCCTCTTTCTACCTAACTCCTTTTTCTATCTAAGTCCCTGGTTTTCCTTTTTTTTTCTAAAAAAATTATATTTTCCCTAAACCAAAATTTATCGAAACAACCGGCACGAATATTCTTACTGGAAAGAACAGCAGGCAAAAAAAAGAAAGGCTCATTTAAATTCAGGTGGGGATATTGTGCTAAAACAGCTCAAAAAATCCCGCAAAGACGAGTGCAGATAACTAAACCAAGCAGGTAACCAAAGTAATTTAAGCTTACAACAACAGATTTTAAAAGAGCCAAAAGAAAAAAGTTAGGCAGGTAATTAAGGATTCAAAAATTCCAGATAGAAGCAGGGAACAAGCTTCCCCCTTCAGGTATCACCCCTCCATTTGAGTGGGGGCGCCTACTTCCACCCGCACTTCCCGGTAAAGCCACTCCCGCCGCCGGAACCAGCAGTAAAGGAGCAGCATTTCGGCAAATATGGACACAGTAATGGCCAACCACACCCCATTGGTTTCCAGGTTCAAAAAAAGAGAGAAGAACAGGGCCAGGGGAATTTTCACCAGCCAGTTAGCTATGAGAGCTCCCGCCATGGGAGGGACGGTGTGACCAGAACCTTTAAACACGGCAGCAAAGACGTGCATAGGCCCCATGGCGATGAGGGCAGGAGAAACCATGCGGATGTACGCCACTCCCATCTCGATGACCAGGGGATCGTCGGCAAAAGCCGACATAATTTGGGGAGCCGCCAGGAAGGCCACCAGGGCCATAACCGTCTGGATAGTCAGGGCCATGCGGAAAGCTTTCTGAATCACGGTGGCGGTCAACTCCCGCAGCTCAGCTCCCAAGGTCTGCCCCACCATAGTGGAAGTCCCCATACTCAAACCGGAAATAAGAATAAAGCAAAAACTTAAAAGACGCAGCCCCACTCCAAAAGCAGCCACCGCTTCGGTCCCGAAAAGGGCCACCACCCACATCATCACCGCCCCAGTCACCGGCCTGGTCATTCCCTGCAGGCAGGCGGGCAAGCCGATCTGCAGCATCCTTTTGAAATAAGCCCACTGGAGGCGGAGACTGAACAGCCCCCGTATCCGCAGTCCGCTGGAAGAAATTCTCCCGGTGAGCACAATGAACAGCATTATGGAAAAGCCCACCATTCTGGCCACCAGGGAGGCCAACCCCGCCCCGAATATACCCCAAGATGGGAGCCCCAGCCAACCGAAAATAAAAATGGGATCCAGGACCATGTTGATAATATTGGTGAGTACCAGGACGGTCATGGGAGTAACCGAATCCCCTACTCCCTGCAGGGAAAAAGCCAGCCCCACTCCCCCGTAGAGGAAAATAAAACCAACTCCCGCTATCTGCAGGTAAGACATGGCCATTTGATGCACCTGGGGCTCCACCTGGTAAAGGGAAAGGACCAGGTCCCCCAGGAGGAAAATAAACGCTATAATGAGCAGGGACATGATAATTGCCAGCCACAGGGTGTGGCGGGCCACCCTCTCCACTCCCGCATAGTCATCGCTGCCGCTGTAGCGAGAAGTAAGGGAGAGGGTGGAAATGGTAATGAGTTGAGAAAAGGTGAAAAGCATCCAGAAAATATTGTTAGCCAGGGAAAGAGCCGCCACCGCGTCGGTCCCCAGCATCCCTACCCAATAAAAATCCACCAGTTCCAGGGAAGTCTGGAACACCATGAACATCATAACCGGCCAGGAAAGCCGCCACAGATCAGGCAAAATGCGGTTGTGCTCCAGGGATACCAATTTTTTCATAGTACTTTACCCGTTTTCCTTGCTTGCTCCCACCGCAGAGGAGCTACCTTGCCCCTCGGCTGCCCCGGAAAAAATCAGGAAGTAATGGAAACCCCGTCCAGGAGGGCATAAGGGAAGAGGTACCTCCCCACCCACTTTCTTTCCCGGCTGAAATCCAGCAGCTGTTGACTTAATGCTTCAAAGGAATTTAGAGACAACATACAGTCTTTGATCCGCCCCTGGATCTCTCCATCTTCCACCAGGAAGCCCAGGGAAATATTGCCGTTAACTTCTCCGCTGTAGGGGTTACCTGCCCAAGCTCCCATCAGGTCCTTGATAAAAATTCCCCGCTTCATGCTCTTGAGCATATCCTCCACCTGCCCCTCCCCGGGGGACATCACGCAGGTGTGGACTTCCGGTGAGGGCAAACTCTTAGGTTGGCTCCGCAGCCCGTGACCGCTGGGCTCCACCCCCAGGGAGTGGGCCGTGAGCAGATCCACGGGGAAATGCTTAATGACTCCCTCTTCAATCAAGGGCGTTTCCGCAGTGGGCACTCCTTCATCGTCCACCGGGCACATTCCCGGCGAAAAGGGCCGGTGGGGCATGTCCGTCAGCTGCAGCCGCCGGTCAAAGAGCTTTTCCCCCCGCCGATCCCGGAAGGGAGAAACCTGTTTTTCTACGCTCTGGCCGTTCAGGCTTACCAGCAGGGGCCTCATCAGGTCGCCCATGGCTTCCGGGGCAAACAGCACCGGGTAGGAACCCGGCTCGACCTCTACTTCCCGGGCGCCGTGGCGGAGATCCTCCACCAGCTCCGCCTTGAGATCCTCCAGGTCGGTAATCAGGTGGGGAAGAGCCTTCTGCTGGCGGACGTGAAGGAAACTCTTCCCTACCAGCAGCATGGCAGCCCCTCCTACTGAAAACACGGTGCGCTGGTAGGAGGTATCAAGCCCCCGGGTATTTTTAATATTAACCTGGTGGCACATTTTTACCACTGCCGCATGGGCCAGAACCTGGGAGTTTTCCTCCTGCACCCTTTTTACCAGCTCCTCTCCCATCTCCATCATGCGCTCCATAGGCAGATCTAATGCTTCCTGGTCGTACATGTTAGCCAGCTCCGGCGGGTTCTCTCCGGGCAGGGATGTTTGGAACTCCCTGCCAAAACGGCTGGCTTCTCGGGCTTTTTCCCACAGGGCTTCCGGATGCTCTAAAGCGGTGGTAGTGGAAAAGCCCAGCCTCCCCTGGGGAGAAATAAGCCGCAGGGCGGTGCTCTCCTGCTGGTGGGTCTTCACCGACTTCAGGCGGTTGTTTTCAAACTGCACCGGGGTTTTGGTCTCTTTTACGGTGAAGAGTTCGGCCTGCTCCCCCTCATTTCGAGCTAAAGAAAGGATTTTATCCATCAGCTTTCCCCCCTACCACTACATTTTGTATCCGGATAGAGGGGGAACCCTGGCTGGCAGGCAAGGGGACCTGCTCTCCTTTTCCGCAGCCTCCACCGGAATCCCTTATCTGAAAGTCGCTCCCGATGGCGTCAATATTTTTCAGGGTCTCGAAGACGTTCCCGGTCAAATTCACATCCCTAACCATTTCCGCCACTTCGCCGTTGCGAATCATAAACGCCTCTCCCGCCTTGAAAGTAAACATCTCCCCGTTAGTCTGTCCTCCGTAGGCGTCCAGGGCGTAAACCCCCAGGTCCACTTCCCGGATCATGTCTTCCAGGGAAGCTTCCCCGGGAGCAATGCAGGTAGTGCGCATCCGGCAGATAGGCGGGAAATTGTAATCCAGGGCCCGAGCATTGCCGGTAGGCGCTTCTCCCATCTTGGCGGCAGTCTCCCGGGTGTGGAGCCTGCCCACCAGTTCTCCTTCCCGAATAAGGTCCGTCTGCTGGGTGGGCACTCCTTCGTCGTCGTACTTCAAGTAGCCCCTGGCGCCCTCCATTAAGCCGGTATCGTAAATGTTGAGGTGTTTGCCCCCGAAAACTGCCCCCGGCTGCATGATCTCCTGCAGGGCTTCGTTCTCGTACAGGTGATCGCTCTCACTTAAGTGACCGAAGGCTTCGTGAACAAAAACCCCCGCCAGGGTGGGATCCAGTATTACCGGATAGCTACCCCCCTTGACCGGGGAAGCGTCGATCATGTCGGAAGCTTTGCGGCAGGCCGTTTTAACCGGCTCTTCCAGCCCCCGAACCACTCCAAAATCGTTGGAACTGCCCAACCCCACCCGAAACATCTGGGTGTTGCCGTTGCGGGTGGCCATAGCTATGATGTTGCCCCCTACATCCACCTTCTCCTGCTCCAGGTAAGCCCCCTGGTTGTTAATGAAATAAAGGCGGACATACTTATCAAAGTAGGTGATGCGGGAGCTGGTAACCGGTTTCCCGTACCCCAGGATTATCTGGTTGTACCCTTCCATCAGCTCTTTTTTCTCGGTTAAGCTCACTTCCCGGGGGTCTTCCTTCAAATCCAGGGTCACCCGGTCCACCACCGGTTCCACCTCGGCAAAATGGGTCTTCTCTGCGGTCCTCTCACCAATGAGCCGGGCCTGCTCCAACGCCAGATCCACCTTGCCGGGCAGATCCTCTATCCGGTTAAAGGAGACAAACCCCTCTCCCCCGTTAACCTTGGCCCGCACGCAGCCCCCCAAATCGGTGGCAGCGTCAGCCCGCATCAAGTCTTTCCCCTGATACTCCACCGTATGCTGAAAAGTTTCCTGCAGCCTAATCTCCAGGTAGTCCGCAGACTTTCCCTGCCGCGCCTC
>CAZXDQ010000157.1:0-5048 GCA_964639405.1 uncultured Syntrophomonadaceae bacterium
ATTTTCATTATTGCTTCCATATTTTTTGCTCTGAGTAAATTTGGGGATATCAAAATAGGGGGCAAATATGCTCAACCCGAATTCAGCAAAGTAGGCTGGTACGCTATGCTCTTAAGTGCTGGAATGGGGATAGGACTACTATTTTGGAGTGTGGGAGAACCCCTGTTGCACCTAAACAATCCTTCTCCTATGTTTGATGTAGAACCTGGTTCAGCAGAAGCAATTTCAGCATCAATGGTAACCACCTACTTCCATTGGGGAATCCACCCCTGGGCTATATACGCTGTGGTAGGATTAGGATTGGCTTTTTTTGCTTTTAACCGGGGACTACCCCTTACCATAAGATCAATTTTTTACCCCTTGATTGGGAATAAAATATACGGAATCTGGGGCAATATTATCGATATATTCTCCGTTCTAGCTACTCTGACTGGCCTGGCTACCTCTTTAGGATTAGGAGTAACCCAGGTAAACGCTGGTCTAAACTTTTTGCTGGGCATAGAAATCAGTACTACAGTCCAAGTATTGCTGATAACGGGAATTACCGCCCTGGCTACCGTTTCCGTAATATTAGGCCTTGACGGTGGAGTAAAAAGACTTAGTGAAATAAACATGGCTTTAGCAGGGATATTTTTGCTTTTTGTGCTGCTCGTTGGTCCGACGGTGTATATTCTGGGAGGATTTACTCAAAATATAGGATATTACGCTACTAACTTCTTGGAACTCAGCCTCTGGACTGAAACCTTCAAAGATACTAATTGGCAGGGTGAATGGACCATCTTCTACTGGGCCTGGTGGATATCCTGGTCACCATTTGTGGGAATGTTTATTGCCAGAATATCAAAAGGACGCACTATAAGGGAATTCGTACTAGGGGTTATGCTTTTTCCTACTATAATTTCATTTTTGTGGATGTCAGCTTTCGGCGGCTCCGCTTTATACTTAGAGACCAGTGGTATAGCCAATCTAATTACTGCTATTGAAGCCGATGTTTCGATAGCTTTATTTGCCATGCTGGAACACTTTCCTCTTACCTCCTTGTTAGCTTTTATTGGTGTATTCTTAGTTACGGTTTTTTTTATTACTTCTTCCGATTCAGGTTCACTAGTAGTTGACCATCTAACTTCTGGAGGAAAGCTCGATTCTCCAGTACCCCAAAGGGTATTTTGGGCAATAATGGAAGGAGTTATTGCAGCCACTTTATTAGTGGGAGGCGGTCTAGTAGCGCTGCAAACTGCTTCGGTGATAACCGGGCTACCCTTCGCAATGATCTTAATATTGATAGTATACTCCCTTTATTCTGGTCTAAAAGAAGAGCATGAAGTTGAAGAGATGGTTAGAGATAAATTAAAAGAAGTAGAAGAGAGGCATTTGCTAAATGAAGCCATCGCTTCCGTGGTAAAAGACGAAGCCCTGGAAGAAGAAGCAAAAAAAGAATAAATTGGAACCTGTTTGAAATCTTTATTTATGATAACAGAATTTCTAATATTCTGGGCATAACGTATTCCGTTACCCAACCTGGGGCATTACAGGCAGTCTTTACCACCAGTTTTCCATCGCAAACTTCCTCGGCAGTATTTTTAATAATTTTTGCCAGTTGGGGGTAGCAGTCTTCGGATAGAGTGGCTGTCCCATAACTGGCTTTATGGGTATCTAAACCCATGAACCAATAAATCAATTCCGGTTGAAATTCTTTTAACCGCCCTGGAATTTCTTTTTTAACCTGAGCGATCTCTTCTTCATCAGAATAACCATGATCAAAACAAAATTTATAATGGTCAACGGCGGTATCATTAAATAAAGTAACTCCAGAAAAGATTCCGCAAAAGCAAAGGTGGAGAATATCTTCGTCGCCTGCAGAAAGACTTCTGGTTCCGTCGCCATGGTGAGTATCAGTGTCTACTATAGCGATCTTTCTTATATTATGGTTTTCTCTAGCGTGATGAACTCCCAATATACTGTCATTAAAATAGCAGCCACCCCAAGCTGTATCCTCATGGGCATGATGACCTCCCACTCCGCCTATAACCAAAGCGTTGTGGACATTTTCTTTTAGTACTTCTTCGGTTGCTTGCACAGCTCCTCCCATAGAATAAAGGGATACCTCCCACCAGGGGGTACTTTTAACTTGATTTATCCAGCTTAGTGTATGCACTTTGTTTAACTCTTCTTCTTTTAAGGGAGCTGATTCAAAATATTTGACCCTGGAATGGGAAAGTAAACCTTCTTTTTCCAATCCTTTATAACCTTCTTCCACCCCCATGGCCAAAGTTTTATAAGCATATTGTCCACAAATTTCATGGTAAAACACTCCAGTAGTTTTCATGAATCTCCTCCTTATAAATAGAGTTAGATTTTTATTCGTCCTATTCATGGTCAAGAACTTCCCTAATCTTTGACAACCACATAGGGATTTTGGTCTTAAGTGGCTAGTATCTCTTGTTTAGGTTTAATCTGAAGTGCCCAGATTTTACCTTATCAAAACCTTAAAGGATTTACTCCAACAAAAAATAAGCTCTATATCAGCTAAGAAAGAAATTAATACTCTCGTTCCGAAATCTCCCGACATAGTTCTTTTTCCCGTTCTGCCTTACATTCTTCGCAAAAGAAAAATCCTTCTTCTTTGAACATTTTTTCGCTAAATCTTCCGCAACGAACACATCCATTATATCTTTTAGTTTTCATGCTGACAAAACCTCCCCTTATTTAATCGTGTTCCTCTAGTTTATGCATAATCCTTTCCATCACTTCTCCAGCCTGCCCCGGAATAGCTAAGTCAGCCCAAGGATCTATAGGGGTAAGTTCACGGTTGATAATTACCAATCTGGCTCCACTTTTCTTAGCAAGTTGAGGAAGCATAGCAGCAGGATATACTACCAGGGAGGAGCCTATACTAATAAATAAGTCTGCATTTCTGCTTTTAATTTGGGCTTGCTGGAGGGTGGTCTTAGGAAGTTGCTGGCCAAAGGAAATGGTAGCTGGTTTCAGCAGTCCTCCACAGTAGTGACATTCTGGAGGGTTTTCGCCCTTGTCCAAGCGGTAGAGTAAATCTTCCCAGGGGTATAACTGGCTACAACTCAAGCAATTAATCTTCCACATAGTGCCGTGCAACTCTAAAACCTTATTTGGATCATTACCGCTTTTTTGATGGAGTTCATCTACGTTTTGGGTAATGACTGCGGTCACTTTCTGGTACCTATTTTCCAAATTTGCTATTGCCAAATGGGCTCGATTAGGTACAGTGCCTTGGAATTCATGCCAGCAGGTGTAATGGAGTTCCCAGTATTTTTTTCGGCACTCAGGATAAGTGATAAAATTTTGATAGGTCATATCTTCCGGGTCATAACGGTCCCATATTCCCCCAGGGCTGCGAAAATCGGGCACACCGGATTCAGTGCTTACCCCAGCTCCAGTGAATATTACCACTTTATCGCTTTCTTTAATCCAATCTGCCACCCTATCCATCATTTTTTCCAATCCCGAAAACATTCAATAAATCCTCCTCTCTGGCAATGGGGGTTTACTAGATTACTACAAGACAGTTTTAATTAGGGAGAATTTTGTGAATATACTGTTATATAATACACAGGAGTGGTATAATAAAAATGCGGCAATTAATTTTTGATGTTTTATATACTAGCTCATATTTCCTGGTTAAATTTTATCTTCGAAAAGGAGGGATAAGAATGTACGCTCCTTCCAGTAAAGAACTTCGTATTACCAGGGCAAATCTTATCCAACAGCTGACGCTGGCCTCTTATGCAGAAAAAGCTGAAATTCTAGCTCAGATAATAGATTTGGACGAAAACTTTGAAGATGAAGCCAAAGAAAATATTGCCTAGTAAACGATATTTTTGATTTATCACCAATTTTCTGCAGGGGAAGGGCGAAGTATAACACCGAACTTCCCCTAATTTTTTTTAACTATTCATGAATAGCCATCAAGTATTAAAATAAGCCTGGATTTCCTTGCACTGCTCCTCAGGACTTATTACCGAAAAAGGTTCTTGTAAAGCAACCTGCATTGAGTTCATATCTGGGGGATAGGTCTGCAAATTCAAAAAAGTCCGGGGTATTATTCTTACGTGTAGCGAAAAGTATTTCTCCCTTTCCCCTGAGGGTACGGTAAACATTGCTAAATTAAAACTACCAATGTTCTTATAACTAAAATATTTAAATAACTCCAACAACCCTGTTACCAAATCATCCAGTACCGAGTCATTAATATCGTAAACAGTACTCAATTCAGGGAATACTGCTAATACCTCTCCCAAAACCCCCCGAGGGGCAAAAGAGGTCAACCAACAGCTCTGTTGCTTTTTGCCAATAAATCTTTCGTTTTCTTGTTCTTCTTTAATGCAAAGCTCTTGCCAAAAATTTCTTCCCCAGTTTTGATAGAATTTTTCACTTTCTTTCATCATCCTTCGATGAAGATTTCCTGGGTACTCGGATACGAATATCTGTTGATGGGGATGAAGTAGTCCTCCGCCAGAAGGAGGCATGTAATTCCAGGCCAGCATTGGATAGACTAAATCTTCTACATTTTGCAAAACAGCTCGGCTAAAATCGATACTTACAGCAAAAGCATCTTTCAAATAAGAAAAACTCATGTTCTCCAGGGGCATAAGATGTTCTTTGCCCATCACTGTAAGAGCGCTAACCTGATCATAAGGACCAATATTGGCGATTACCCGGGCTTCTCCCTTTTGCAATTGACCTTCAGGAAGGATCTCCGCAGGAAAGCGGGGAGTAGCCTGTTCTATGTTTGAGGGGCAAAAGGGGCAGCGCTCTTTTAAGTCTGGTTGATCCCAGGAAGAATAGTCTTCTCTTTGAGGTGAAATTAAACCTATGTGGGCAATACGAGAGCTTTCTTCTGTTAAAGGATCCCTGCGAAATTCCACTTCTATTTCGTTGGCAGAAAAATCATTTCGCGGATCCATGATCTTAGATTGGGTCTTACGCTTAAAAAACTCTATCATTATTAACCCTCCCTAATATTTAATAATATCCGGCTTTCTTTTTATTTTATACTAAATGTTTTAAATTTA
>CAZXDQ010000158.1:0-5035 GCA_964639405.1 uncultured Syntrophomonadaceae bacterium
GCGTTTTAACAATTTCTTAAAAAAGCTCCAGGAAGAAAATCTGGTTACTATAGGAGCTATGACGGATGTCAAGGGTAACCGGGGTAAAAAACCAAACGAGCAATCTGATCCCGATTTATTTGTCCGGGTGGTGAAAGAAAAGGATGACGGCATTATAGTCAGTGGAGCCAAGGCCCATCTTACGGGAGTAACCGGAGCGCATCAGGTTCTGGTCTTCCCTACGGAAAACCTGGATGAAAATAACAAGGATTATGCGATAGTCTTCTCCATTCCCGTCAACACTGCTGGTGTAACCTACATCTTTGGCAGACAAACTAATGACTCCAGAAAAACGGAAGAAGGCGACATAGACAAAGGCAACGCCCAATTCGCCATGGTCGGAGGCGAATGCCTGGCTGTATTTGACCACGTATTCGTGCCCTGGGAAAACGTATATATGTACCGGGAAAACGAATTTGCCGGCATGTTCGTGGAAAGATTCGCCAACGCGCACCGGCAAAATTACGGCGCCTGCAAGGGAGGAATCGCCGATGTGATCATCGGGGCCACTTATAATATTGCCTGCTACAATGGCGTAGAAAGGGCCTCCCACATCAGGGACAAACTGACGGAAATGATCCATTTAACGGAAACTCTTTATTCTGGCTCTATTGCCTGTTCCTGTGAAGGTAACCCTACTTCGTCCGGATCCTTTGTCCCCCACACCATGATGGCTAATGCCACCAAACTTAATACCACCAGGTTTGTTTACGAAATAGGCCGACTCTCCCATGATATTTGCGGAGGGCTCCTGGCCACCATGCCTTCGGAAAAAGACTACCGCAACCCGGAAATAGGTGGATTGATAGAAAAATTCCTAAAAGGAATAGACCAGGTAGGAACCGAGGAACGTATGCGCATGTTCCGCCTGGTAGAAACCCTTACAGGAGGAACGGCAGTCGTAGAATCAATGCATGGCGCTGGTCCGCCTCAGGCTCAGAGAATTATGATGCTCCGAGGATCTAACTTACCTTACAAGGCAGAGTTAGCCAAAAAAATCGCAGGAGTAAAAGGAAAAGATGAATAACCATTGAATAACCATTAGTGATAGAATAATTCTTTGCTATAGAAAGGAGTTTAATTTTAATGGAAGATGTGGTAATTGTTTCAGGAGCCCGCACCCCCGTTGGAGACTTTGGAGGCTCCCTTAGAGACGTGCTCCCCCATCAACTTGCCGGTTTCGTTGTAGAAGAAGTTTTGAACCGGGGAAAAGTGGAAAAGGAAAAAGTGGAAGAAATCGTTTTGGGAAATTGTTTACAGAGGAGCGATGAACCTAACTTAGCTAGGGTAGTTGCTGTAGAAAACAACTTCCCCAAGGAAACCATGGGATTTACCGTTCAAAAGCAGTGTGCTTCAGGCATGCAAGCAGTTATATCTGGCGCTCAAGCCATTCGCCTGGAAGACGCTGAAGTTACTATATCAGGTGGAGCAGAATCTATGAGCAGCACACCTTATGTTTTAAAACAGGCTAGATGGGGGGCTCGTTTGCAGCACGGAGAAATGACTGACGCTCTCTGGGAACTGCTAATGGACCCCCATTACAAAATTATGATGGGGGAAACCGCAGAAAATCTGGCCGAAAAATACGGCATAACCAGGGAAGAACAAGATGAAATTGCTTTTCGAAGTCATACCAATGCTTCCAAGGCTATAAGCAACGGCATCTTTGAAGAAGAAATAATACCGGTAAATGTATCCAAACGTAAAAAACAAATATCAGTAGATACTGATGAACACCCCAGGGAAGATGTGAGCATAGAACAGCTGGCTTCATTAAAGCCCGCTTTTAGAAAAGGTGGAACTGTAACAGCAGGCAATGCTTCTGGGATAAACGACGGAGCCGCAGCTTTACTGCTTATGAGTGCGAGTAAAGCCCAAAAAATGGATCTAAAGCCTCTGGGTAGGATCGTTTCTTACGCAGGAGCAGGGGTAGAACCTGACTTGATGGGCTATGGACCGGTACCTGCCACCCAAAAAGCGCTGCAGAAAGCTGACATGAACTTGGGACAAATAGAGCTTATCGAGTTAAATGAAGCTTTTGCCGCTCAATACCTGGCTTGTGAAAAACTGTTGGATTTAAATCGAGATATCACTAATGTGAACGGAAGTGGCGTGGCTTTAGGGCATCCAGTGGGTTGTACTGGAGCTAGAATTATAGTTTCGCTTTTGCACGAGATGGCTCGAAGGGATTTAAAAATTGGCCTAGCCACCTTGTGTGTGGGAGGCGGCATGGGTATGGCCACCATTGTAGAAAGGTTTAAATAAATATTGTAGGAGGGGTACGATGGAGTTAAAAAATGTGGGAGTAGTAGGCAGCGGTACTATGGGCAACGGAATAACTCAAGTCCTGGCGCAAGCCGGTTTTAAAGTAATTATGCAGGACATTAAAGACGAATTTGTTAATAAAGGACTGGAAGTTATTAAGAAAAATCTGCAGCGGGAAGTGGACAAAGGAAAACGAACTACCGAAGAAGTTGAAGAAATAGTTGCCAGAATTAAGACCACCACTGATCAGCAAAATTTTTCTTCTGTAGATATGGTTATTGAGGCAGTATTTGAAGATGTTAATGTAAAAAAAGAGGTGTTTACAAAACTGGATAAAATTTGCCCTCCTGAAGTATATTTTGCCACTAATACTTCCGGATTAAGCGTTACAGAAATTGCTTCTTCCACTCAAAGAGCTGACAAATTTGTGGGGATGCACTTTTTCAATCCGGTACCGGTAATGAAACTGGTGGAAGTGATTAAAGGCTATGATACCTTAGAAGAAACTTTCAACCTGGCAATGGAACTATCTAAAAAGCTAGGGAAAACGCCAATTGCTGTGGAAGAGGCCCCACTCTTTGCAGTCAATCGAATACTGGTCCCCATGATCAATGAGGCCATTTTTGTCCTAATGGAGGGTATTGCTAGTGCTGAAGACATTGATCAGGGAATGAAACTTGGCGCCAATCACCCTATTGGGCCTCTTGCTTTGGCTGATTTGATAGGCCTGGACACTCTCCTTATGGTGATGGAAACCCTATACCACGAAACCGCTGATTCCAAATACCGTCCCTGCCCCCTGCTCAAGAAAATGGTAAGAGCAGGCCATTACGGAAGGAAATCCGGGCAAGGATTCTATAAATACTAGTAATGCTTGATTTTCTCTACCTTATTATTTGTTTTTCTTTTTGCATAATTTGATGGAAGGTTTCTATTGTGATAAAATTAGATTAAGAATTCTCCTTTATTTAGCGTTCATTCAATTAAAAATGCATTCTATGCTACAAATTTTTATTTGATAATATTTTTCTAGACTTAACTGACTTATGTCCTGTTGTTTTACAACCCTTTTTCGGGGGTGAGACATAAACTCCATGATACAAGAAAATCCATCTACCTTACAAATAAAAGATTTTATGACCAAAAATCCAATATGCTTCTATCCAGAAGATACTTTAATAAAAGTTGCGGAAATATTTTACCAAAACAAAATCGATGGAGCTCCTGTGGTAAATAAAAATAAAGAATTAATTGGAATATTTACAAAAAACCACCTTTATAAAGCTATTACCTACAGAAAAAATTTTGACGTAACTACCGTAAAAGAAATAATGACTACTCCTGTAGTAACTTTAAAAGAAACAGACAGTCCTGAGCATGCTTGGAATCTCGGCTGGACAATGGGCGTGGGCAGATTACCTGTGATGGACGATAATAATAATTTAATTGGTATATGGGCTAGAACAGATTTGGTAGAAGCATTTGAAAGAAAGTGGAAAGATATTGTTGGCCAATTAGAAAATGTCATACAATCCGCCCATAACGGAATTTTGGCCATCAACCAACAAAGTATAATATTTGTATGCAATAAAACAGCAGCAAGTGTTATCGGCAAAAACTTAGACGATATTATCGGTCAAGAAATAGAAGATATCGTTACCAACACTAAACTAAAAGAAGTACTCAAAACAGGCAAAACGAGTTTCAGCCAGAAACAGATTATTAATGAAAAACCCGTACTAACTAACAGAACACCTATTTTGTTAGAAGGAAAAATTGTGGGGGCTTTGGCTGTATTTCAAGACTTGTCTGAAATAGAAAACATCTCAGCTGAATTGCAAACAGTTAAACAACTAAATAAAGAGTTGAACGCTCTTATAGATAATTCTTACGATGGAATTTTAATCACTGATAAACATGGTAACCTATATAGGCACAACAAAGCTTACGAAAGAATTACTGGTCTAAAAACAAAAAAACTAACTAGAAAAAATGTGTATGATTTGGTAAATAAGGGCATTATATCAGATTCTGCTATACTTGAGGTTATTAAATTTAATAAGCCAGCTAATGTCAATCAAAAAATAAAAACGGGCAAAGAGTGCTTCGAAACCGCTACTCCCATTTTTGACGATAACGGAAAAATAAAATATATCATTTCTAATTGCAGAGATCTAACGGAGCTGAGCAAACTAAAACAAGAATTAATGGAGCTATCTAATAAATACCAAACAGAGATACAATCCCTAAAAGCACAACAACTACCTCATGAAAATTTAATAGCCCAAAGCCCCCTTATGCAAAAAACTATAGATTTAGCCCTAAAGGCTGCTGATGTGGACTGTAATGTGCTTATCACAGGAGAAACCGGAACGGGTAAAGATCTCCTGGCAAAATTTATACATGAAAGCAGTGCTCGATACCAATTCCCTTTTATTAAAATTAATTGCGGTGCAATACCAGAGAACCTTCTTGAATCCGAACTATTTGGCTATGAAGAAGGTTCGTTTACCGGTTCGAAAAAGGGAGGTAAACCGGGTAGTTTTGAAGTGGCTGAAAACGGCGTTATCTTATTAGATGAAATAGGCGACTTGCCTTTCGATTTACAGGTGAAAATTCTGGATGCGCTCCAAGATAAAAAAATTAAACGAGTGGGCGGAACTAAAGCTAAAACAATCGATGTACGTATAATCGCAGCTACCAATCAAGACTTGGAAAAAAAGATTGAAGA
>CAZXDQ010000159.1:0-5015 GCA_964639405.1 uncultured Syntrophomonadaceae bacterium
AGCCCGAGCCGAAGGGTGAAATTGTTGAATTTTACTCTGAATTAAATCCAGGGGGTTGATTTCCTGGTTGAAAGGATCCAGCACTGCTTCGACTTCCTGGTAATGGAAAGTATCCAGGGGTATTTCTTTAGGTGTGCTTTTGGTATCCAGCAAGTGAATTTTACGAGGTCCCTTTTCCCGGGTGGTTATTGCCACTGGGGAGCCGGGATAGACAAAAAAGCCTTCCCTCCCTGGTAAGGGCCATACCCGAAAGTTGGTGTGGAAATGTCCTGCCAGCACATAATCGAAGCCAGCTTCCGCGAAATAAGATAATTTTGTCGGCATATAGCGGTAGGAACCTTCTTCTCCCATGTCGCTGCGGGAAAAGTAGGCGTCCTGGAGTTCTCCGTGATAAAGCAACAGGTTAAATTTGTGGGGATGAAGTTGGTAAGAAATTTTCCTTAGCCGTTCCAGGATCTTGATTTCGTTGATATCCTCGAAGGGGAGTCCCCAAAGGAGGACATTGCTCATTTCCAAGGGGGTGGAGAAATCTGTTATTATACTTACCTCCTCCCCGAAATAGAGGCCTGCCCGATAAGCTTGTCGGTCGTGATTGCCGGGGAGGAGTATCACTGGGAACCCGTTGCCGGAAAAAACTTCCCTTATGCGTTCCCGAAGCTTTTCTGCGTCAGCTTCCTCATCAAAGAGATCGCCGCATACTACCAGCAGGTCCACGGCTTCTTCCCTGGCTTTTTCCAAAACTTTTATTAGCCCCTGCCATCTTTCGTCTCCGTATTCCCGCAGATGAATATCGGCAGTATGAATTATTCTTGCCATATAGTTATTGTTCTCCCTTTCTTTTATCCATTTAGAAAGACCATGGTATTACACCAAATATAAATTGTATTATACAAATCAAAAAACGAATTTAATAAGAATTATATCAAAGAGGGGGGTATTCCTCCCTAATCAGCAGAATTTTGCTCAGAGAGAATTTAACCTCCGAGCAGTATTAAGCGATGCTGGAGGGTTTGCCTTTAAATCCAGGAGGCAAGTGCAGTTCAGAAGGGGCTGTAAAGTAGTAAATAAGTAGTTACCACTCCTTCTATCAATTCTCTATCAGGTTGCTATGGCCAGGTCATGTGAGCTATAGTTTTGGGTTAACTCCAAAGCAAGGGCACGGCTCAGCCTTTACCCTTTCGCAGGCTACCCTGGACAGTCGCCGGCACTCAACTGATTAAAAAGATGCAGTGGTAGTACCGGTTCCGGGTCGAAGCAGCACTGCAATCAGGTGCCAATCTACTACCGGGCAAGGCTTCGCTGGCTAATCCTAGCTCTCTTTGACAATCACTTCGCCATTAGCAACCTGACCATCTTGGTTTTTTAACGGCCTGAGTAGCAACCATAAGTAAGAAAATGTTTACAGAATGAATGTTGTCGAAAAGCAGTAACTCCCTTGAGTCTCTCCATTCTATCTGTTATGATTATTTAACAGCCAAGAGAAAAGCGATAAAAACTGGAAGAAGAAGGAGGTTTTTATGAATAACCAAGAGCAGGAAAACGGGGAACTGAGAAAATCTCGCAACACCATTATCTATATTGCGGTTGCTGCAGTATTGGTGTTAGGGCTATTGTTTGCTTCCTTCGCCGGCGGATTTGATTTCGTAGCCGGCTGGTTTGGCGAAGAGGAAGAAGACCCCCTGGAAGCTGAATTAGATGGGGAAATGAGTTTTGAAGAGATGAAACCTCAGTTGGAAGAACAATTGAAGCAGGAAAAAGAAAACGAGCTTATTATGGAACACCTGGAAGAATTGCGAGAAGAGGCCGAGGTGGAGAAAAACCTGGAAGCTGCCCTGGAGGAAGAAGATGAAGTAGTAGCTACCGTTAATGGGGAAGAAGTAGCCACTAGCGACTTTGAAGCTATGATGGAGCAGCAACAACAGCAGATGGCTATGCAGGGCATGGATATGGAAGAAGATGAGGAAATGCTGCAAGAAGCCAGAAGTGGAGTCTTAGATCAACTCATTAGTTCAGTAGTTTTAGAGCAGAAGGCAGAAGAAGGTGACTATGAACCCACCGATGAGCAAGTGGATGAGCTTTATCAGATGTACGCAGAACAGTTAGGCGGCGAAGAAGCCATGGAAGAGCAGATAGAGGAAGCAGGAATGAGTATGGAGGAGTTTAACGAGGAAGTGGTGAAGGAGCTTACCATCGAAAACTATTTAGACAGCTACCTGGAAGCTAACCTGGATGACGATGACCTGGAATTTTCTGAAGATAAACTGCGGGAAATGTACGACCAACAGATGGAAGAGATGGAGATGCAGCAGGAAATGGAGGAGCAAATGCAGCAAATGGAAGAGGAAGACATGGAGGACCTGGAAGAGGAAATGGAAGGCGAAGAATAGGGTTTTAAAAGTGGCTGGCCCTCGTTTAGTTATGGAAAAATTTTACCCCAGGTGGAACCACTGCCTGGGGTTTTAATTTCTAGATGGCATAAACAGACCAAAGGTTTAACTTGACTTCCCTTATCAATTGTTGTTGATGGGGGATTTTTTTGGATTATGAGGGGTTCTAACTGGCTTCCCTTTCTTCCAAGATCTCTAAAAATATTTTAGCCAAATAAGGATCAAATTGTTTTCCCGCCTGGGCTTTTATTTCTTTCACTGCTTCATGGTGGGGCATGGCTTGACGGTAAGGAGTAGTGGATGTCATGGCGTCATAGGCGTCTACTATATTCAAAATGCGGCACTCCACCGGGATTTCGTTTTCCCGGAGGCCCAAGGGGTAACCTTGTCCGTCCCACCTCTCGTGGTGTTTTAGTATTAATTCTGCTACCCCTGCCAAGTCCGGGGAAGAAAGGGCAATGCGGTAGCCTTTTTCCGAATGCTGGCGTATTATATCCCATTCTTCCCGGGTTAAGGAATCTTCCTTGAAGAGAATTTCTTCGGGAATGCTTACCTTTCCCAGATCGTGGACCTGGGATAACAGAGAAAGGTTGTTCAGCTGTCGGGAATCCAGATTTAGTTTATGGCCCATTTTTCTGCTTAGTTCTTCCAAGCGTTCTGCATGGCCCTGGTCGAGAGAGTCTTTACTCGATAAGGTACGCAAGAGGGTTTCTACAATTTGGCTCTTGATCTTGGTGCTTTGCAGTAGCTTGTCCTGGTACATGCGGTCATCGGACTGACGATAGGCATCTTCTAATGGAAAGTCTGATGAAGGGGCTACGGCGTATCCCAGGGAGATGCTCAGGGGTTTTTCGGGGTGTTCCCGGTTGAATTCTTCGATACGTTCTCGGATGCGTTGGGCTATTTTCTTTACTTCTTCTTCTCCAGTGCGAATAAGCAGGGCAGCGAATTCATCGCCTCCCACCCGGGCTAAAATATCTTCCCGACGCAGAGAGGTTTTTATTATATGGGCGCAGTTTTTTAGAAAAACGTCTCCCACTTGATGCCCCATGGTATCGTTGATGAGCTTTAGGCCGTCTAAATCAGCGGAAAGAAAAGCTATAGGATACTCTCGGCTTTTTTCCAGTCGGTGCAGTTCTTCTTCAAAAAAAGTGCGATTATAAAGGCCGGTAAGGGAATCGTGAAAACTAAAATACCGGAGTTGCTCTTCGTAGTGTTTTTGTTCGCTTATATCGGAATAAATTCCGTAGATACCTACTATGTCCCCGCTGATAAATATGGGAACTCCCTTGACGCTAACATTTATAGGCTGCCCGTCTTTAGCATAGCGCACTACTCGTTCCTGGACGTTTTCCCCCTGCATAGTTATTTCTGAAAGCAGGCGTGCTTGTTCCTTTTCCTGACTGCTGCACAAAAGATCGTCAATGTTTTTACCTTTTACTTCCTTCAAACTATAGCCGAATAGCTCGGTGAACTTCCGGTTGATATTCATGATGTGCTTTTCCCGATCCAACAAGGCTATGGCTTCCGGAGAGTTAGTAAAAAGAGCTTCCAGGTACATTTTCTGCCTGTTCAGATCTTCTTCAGATTTAATCCGGTCGGTTATATCAGTAAGAAAAGAGAGTATTGCCGGTTCATCTTCCCATTCAATAAGCACTGCTTTGATTTCTACCCACCTGGTTTCTCCCTGGGGGGTAATTATCCGGACCTCGTACCGGGAAGGAACCTCCTCTCCCTGCATCCTCCCCTGGTAACGGTTTTCCACCAGCATGCGGTCTTGGGGGTGGATGATAGTTTTAACTTCTTCGGAGAGCAGCTCTCCTTGAGGATAACCTAACAGGTCCACGGCAGCTTGATTAAAGTACTTGATTTGTTCTCCCTGCAGAACGAGGATGGCCTCCACGGTGTTTTCTGCTATTAGGTGGTAATGCTCTTGAGATTTTTTGAGCTGTTGCTCTTGAAGTTTTTGTTGGCTGATATCCAGGGCAGTTTCCACCACTCCAGTGAGAGTTCCGTTACCGTCTACCAGGGGTGCTCCCAAAATTAGCCACCATTTTCCATCCGGCGTCTTTAACTCCCGGTACTGTTTACGGGCAGTTTTCCTGGCTTCGTAAACAGGACATTGAGGACAGGGAGAATCTAATTTAAAGAAGCGGTAGCAGTATTCTTCTCTTAACTCTTCCGAGGGTTGATGAGATTCCTTGGAAGAGGATGGGTTAAACCATATTAATCGTTGGTTGTTGTCCTGGTATATTATAGCATCAGGGGTATCCGCTAATAACCTGGCAGATAGGTTTGCTCGAGGGACAGGATGTTGATAAGGTGGATTGAAGTTTTCATCATGGGGAGGAATCAAAGAAATTTCACGCTCCCTTTATAGTGGATAGAATTTAGTGGCTCGCAAAGAGTGCCATTTGCTTATACCTATTAAAAAGATCTAAAAGCAACAACTTAAAAAGCAAATAGTTGTTAATCCATTAGTTACCTTTGACTCCCTGATTATACAACAATAAACTTCCACAAGCAAAAATTTGTAGCCCTCGAAATTATTCTCTGCCTGCATCTTCCCCTACCTATTTAGAAAAACCCCACTAATTGGAGTTTTGCGCGACAATTAGTATTAATAGT
>CAZXDQ010000160.1:0-4985 GCA_964639405.1 uncultured Syntrophomonadaceae bacterium
AAAAAATTCAGCCAGGATCAACCCTAGTATGCCGGGGGTAAAAATGCAAAACAGGCTTCCTTTATGGGGAAAAATTTTATACGGAACCGGAGCGGGCGGCTGGTCTCTGCTAGACAGGGCTATGATCACTTATCTGTACTCCTACTACATCACCAGCCCTATGGAAGATGTAGATGCCCTCATGCCCCCCTTGCTTTTTGGCGGAATCATGTTCCTGGGTCGAGTAATTGATGCCCTAGCCGATCCAATCATTGCCCGTTATTCCGATAACCTCTCCAGCGGCTGGGGCAGAAGAATCCCCCTCATGCTAATCAGCGGAATTCTCTATCCAGGAGTATTTCTTGCTTTGTTTTATCCACCTTTGGCGGAAATGTCTACCTTAAACAGCTTATACCTGGCTTTTTTCCTCGGGAGTTATTTTCTTCTATTTACCGCTTACGTAACTCCTTACCTGGCCCTCTTGCCAGAATTGTCAAGAAGCAACCGGGATCGGGTGGATTTGTCTACTTCAAAAGCTCTGTTTACCCTGGTAGGAAACGCCATCGCCCTGGTAGGTGGTGGTATGCTTATGGGATGGTTGGGTTACCATCAGGCTCTCTGGGCTCTAGCAGCTATAGCCTTGATATTGCTATACCTTCCCGCGCTGATCAGAGAAAAGGATTACGCCCGATCCTCCCCAGCTACTTTAAGGCTGGTAGAGGCTGTAAAAACTACCCTGCGCAACCGGGCATTCCTCATTTACCTGGTAGGGAATAATGCCTTTTGGTTTGGGTTTAACATAATAACTTTAAATCTAGTCCTCTATGTTACCGTTCTTTTGGGTTTAAAAGAACAAGACACAGATATTTTTATGGCAGTGGCTTTTGCAGTTGCCGCTGTATCTTTTCCCTTGATCAATTACCTCTGCAAAAAGTGGGGTTTGAAGAGAGCTATGCTCTTTACTTTAATACTCTTTGCCCTATTTCTTCCTCCCCTGTATTGGGTGGGACAACCTGTAGCTGGACTAAGTCCTCACTATTTTGCCCTATTGGTTATGGGCTTGGCGGGCATACCTCTGGCAGGATTATTTATAATTCCAGACGCCGTTCTCTCCGCCGTTTCTGACCTGGAATTAAAACTTTCCGGACAAAGAAGAGAAGCCATGTACTTTGGGACTCAAGGTTTTTTGTTAAAGATTAATCTGGGAATCTCCACCCTGGTTTCTTCCGGCCTTCTGCAAATCTTTGGGGAACCTTTGGGAGTTCAGCTTACCGGACCAGTAGCAGGCTTTTTTATATTTATTGGAGTTCTGGTGTTCCTCCACTATCCGGAAGAAGAAGTAGTACGCTTTCGCCGAGAAAACATAATAGAAGAAGAGATTTAAAATCAGCACATACTGACTGTTCCAAGCTTTTGAGCTTGAAAATACCAGACCCTCTTCCGCCTACCCCACCAAAGTATTAACGGTCAAAAAGTCTAAGTGTAGTGGCTGAAAGGCATATATTTACCGCTTTCATAGCTGGTATCAAATTAATGTTTATAGCACTCTAATCGTACTGGATTTTTCGAGGAACTGAAGTAAAATAGGAAGTAAAATAGATGGAAGGGAAGTAACTATCATAAAGGGAAAGGTTAAAATCACGCCGGGGATGCTCTTTTCTTAATCTTTCCAAAGAAGATAAATCTATCTCTGCAGTAATCAAGCTTTCTTGGTAGGGGGAATTCGCTTCTGCCAGTATCCCGTTCCGTTGGGGTGTTAGTTCTAACGGGGCGTATATCCCCGCTTTTCCAGTAAAAGTAAAGCCCAGGGCCTCTCCCACCAAGGCGCTTTTTATGCCATATACCAGGCTTTCTTGCACTCGGGGCCATATACCCCTCATGGCTAGCCAGTAATTGTAATCCTCTGGGTTGGCAATAGGGAGGGTTATTATTCTAGCTCCCTGCAGTTCTAAAATGCGGAAGGTTTCAAAATACGTGGCATCCATACAGACTGGCATGGCCACTTTACCCAAAGATGTCTCAAAAACTTTTAGTTGATGGGAAGGGCTTATTCCCCACTCAACCTCCATTGGCATCAAATGGGCTTTGTCCTGATAGCCTACCATTGTGCCATGAGGGGAAAAAAGAAATGCTCTATTCACTAACCGCCCCTCCTGAAAAAGAAGAAAACTTCCAGCCATAATATAAACTCCATAAAGACGAGCTAGTACTGGGAAAGTGGAATTTATTACCCTTTGGACCACTGGGGTCATAAAACCTATCAACCCCGCTACCGAATATTCGTTCTCCCGGTTACTGTTTGCCCGGAAACTTGAGGAGGAGACTGCGTTTACCCTTTCTGCCCCTGGAAGCATTCCCAAGAGCTGCAGATTGTTATTTTCTGGAAATACTATCAACTCCGCTCCTTTTTCCCAAGCGCCATGAACAAAACCATGGATTTGCCGGGTGTAATCCAAAGGATCTTTAAACAACTTTATCCGCGTTTGAACGGAAGCCGCTTTTACTACCCCTGGAGTAGACTTTTTATGCTGAATATTACTACCCGACGAGCTATCTTCCTGGCAATACTTAGAAAAATATCGCTCAAAAAGGCCCTTCCTGGTTTTCCATAAGAGGTATTTCTGGAAGAGCTCCATTTTACCAGTTTCCAACTTTGCCTTCCATTTATCTATCAAAAGGAACTTTACCCCCGTTTATATAGGCTAGGCAACTCCTGTCGATAGGCCAAGGGGTTTAATAAACCAAGAAGAGGATAATAATCTAAAAGTTCCCTGCGTTCTGATTCCCGTAAATCAGCAGAAACTATCCCCTTTCCTTCTTCTACCCACCCCAGGTAGCCTGTTTGACCCGGCGTTAACTCGCAGGGCCCCATGATTGAACTTAATCCTTGGTGATTGTGCCACTTTGGGCAAGTCGGCAAAATGCTTTCCACCGCCCAAAACTGATTTTGTTGAACTTGGGACCAGACCCCTGCCATCTGACCCTGCTTCTCAGATAATTGGAAAAAAGCCCCCGGCGCCACCACCAGATTCGCTCCTTTAAGGGCTAAAATCCTTCCCACTTCTGGATGCCAGCTATCGCTTCCCGAAATTATTCCCAAAGTATAATCTTCCACCGGAAAAAGAAATAAATCTCTACCTCGAGAGATCCCTAAACTTTTTTCATAATAGTTCAAATGAGTCTGTTTTTGCTCTCCCCAAAAGTTCCCCTGGGAATCCCACAGGGGAACTTTTAGAAAAACTTCACCTTGTTCCCAGTCCGGAAAAGTCCCTCCTACCAGAAAACAATCCAAATCACGGGCCAGTTCTCCATGGATTTTTTTAAACTCCTCCACCTGGTGCCTCCATCGGTCAGTATTATAATACACCTTGGTCAGAGGGTGGATAGGATAATCTTCCATCCATCCCCTTTTCTCTATCCACCAATAGGGAAAAAAGCCAGGAAAAACTAAAAGACGGGGATTACCCCAGGATTCTACCAGGCGGCGAGCGGATTCTTTGTATCTTGACGGAGAGGAAAAATCCAAACCTTCCGATGTAAGGACCGCAACTTTCATAAGTACGTTCCCTTTCTTAGCTCGATTCTCTCATCACTTCTACTATAGCCTGGGCCATTTCCATAGTGGAAGAGTTGCCTCCCAAATCTTGCGTGGTTTTCTGGCCCCGGGCTATAACCTCTCGAAGACTCTTTTCCACTCTATTGGCAGCAGCAAATTCTTCCAAGTGTTCCAACATCAAAACAGCTGATAGAATCATGGCAGTAGGATTGGCCCGATTCATGCCCCCATATTTGGGCGCACTGCCATGAACCGGTTCAAAAACCGCTTCCCGATCTCCAATATTTGCACCTGGGGTTACTCCCAATCCTCCCACCAAACCTGCACAGAGGTCGGAGACTATATCTCCGTATAAGTTGGGAAGGACCATAACGTCATAAAGGTGGGGTTTTTGGACCAGCTGCATGCACATGTTGTCCACAATCCGGTCTTCAAATTCTATCTGGGGATATTCTTCAGCCACTCGGCGGGCTGTTTCCAAAAAGAGCCCATCGCTCAATTTTATTATATTGGCCTTATGCACCGCAGTTACTTTATTCCTTCCCTGCTTAACTGCATAGTCGAAAGCAAAGCGGGCTATTTTTTCCGATGCTTTGCGGGTAATTATCTTGATGCTTTCTGCCGCATCCTCCCCCACCATATGCTCTACTCCAGAATAAAGGTCTTCGGTATTTTCCCGCACCACTACCAAATCAATATCGGAAAAGGGGGCTTCAATCCCCTCTATACTCTTCGCTGGTCTTAAGTTGGCATAAAGATTCAACTCTTGACGTAGAGCTACGTTCACACTCCTAAAACCAGTCCCTACCGGAGTGGTCAGGGGACCTTTCAAGGCTACTCGATTCCTCCTAACCGCTTCAATAGAATTTTCTGGAAGGGGGGTACCGTAAACCTCCAAAGCCTCTTCTCCCGCAGGGACTTCTTCCCAAGAAAAATCCACCCCCGAATTCTCCAGCACTTGTAAAGTTGCAGCAGTTATATCCGGTCCTATCCCGTCTCCGCGCATTAAAGTAATTTTATACATGATTTATTCCTCCTCACAAGAAAATAAAATCCAGGGTTTAATATCCCAATTCAAGCCACTTATTGAGAGCGATCAAAAAGCCACTTCCAGAATTCTTCTACTTGTTGGCGGGTGTTTTCTAAAGGCCCCTCGTTATCTATTATAAAATCAGCAAATTCTTGCTTTTTTTCCAGAGGCATCTGCGCCTGAAGCCTGGCCTGGGCATCTTCATATTCAATACCATCCCTCCGGCAGATCCTGCTTATTTGAGTTTCTGGAGAAACTACTACCAGCAAAACTACCTCCACTGTCCGAAACAAACCGCCTTCAATCAAAAGGGGAATATCTTGCACCAGCACTTCCGCATTACTGTTTTCCTCTAAAAACCTGGTCTGTTCTTCCATGCGGCGGGATACTCGAGGGTGAACAATCGAATTCAATCTGCTA
>CAZXDQ010000161.1:0-4981 GCA_964639405.1 uncultured Syntrophomonadaceae bacterium
TTCAAAAGCTTTTCCGGGGAGGCAGTATTGACGCAGGTGATAATGTGGTTATTGGGGAAGCAGGAACTCCTGGTTCTGCTCTCTCCCAGGGAATTATTCAAGTGCCTAAGGAAAAAACCATTACTATAAACAAGGTGCATGAAGGTACCAGGATAAAAATTGGCAGTTATACTTTCAGATTTCAAGATATGGAACACAACATCAGAGCTAGGCTGGATAAAGAAGAGGATAGGATAAAGGTTTCCTATCAGTAAGCGTTAACGAAAAGCGTTAACGAAAAACTACCGGTGATTTTTGAGATATTAGAAATACAATTCCAGCGCCCAGTAAAGCCATAGCAATTAATTCTATACCCCAATAAGCAGGGAATAAAGCTCGGGTGGATCCCAATAATAATCCTACCAAAAAGAAAGATACTGGGTATTGCAGGTGGCGATATAAGGAGGAAATGATTCTGGAAAATACTAATACTCCGGTAAGCAGCCCTAAGCTGAAAACTAGCAGTTTGGACCAAACTAGGTGATTGACAAAAAAAAGCATATCGTCATAAAGATTCATCATTATTAGAAGGGAACTGCCGGAGACTCCAGGCAAGAGCATGGTAGCACTAACTAAACCACCTGCGATAAAAATGAGAGGCCAAGATTCGGTAGGGCTTAGCGGAACTTGAGTTATAGGCTCATCCACCACCTTCCATGCCAGCAAAAACCCAAGGAAGACAGGGACTGCATGGACAATCCTAAAATTTTTAAGGGAGAGGGGCTTTAAAACTAATGAAACAGAAGCTAGCAACATTCCTAACAATAAAGAGACCAATAAATCAGGATAGCTTTTTAGTATAGAAGTAACCAGGGAAGATCCCAATAACACCCCTGCGAGAGCCCCCACTCCCAGCAGAAAATAGGGTTTAATCTTTAATGAAGAAATGTCTTCCACCAACTTCCGGTACATACCCAGGATTATGAATGCTGTTCCTCCGCTCATGCCCGGAAGAACCAAAGATACACCCACGAATATTCCTTGCAGCAACTTGTTAAGTATATTCATAGTACTTAACCTCTTTTTGTGATCTTGTAAGTATTCTGTTATTCACAGTTAACTCCTTACTTTCCTGTCTATTATATTAAAGTAAGGAGTTTAAGGAAATAATATTTTGTTTTTATATTCTATCCTTTATACTAATAGTTGAGTACCAAGTAATAAACCCACGGAGATAGGGGGAATGCTACATGTCCCAGGAGAAGCTAAAAAAAGAAGTGGAAGATCTTGCAGTGGACGGATATCTAACTTGTCAACAAGCTTTTCAGATATCCGAAAAGTTAAATTGTTCTCCTTTGGAGGTAGGGAAAAAGTGTGATGAAATGGAAATCAAGATTGCCAAATGTCAGCTAGGTTGTTTTTAGCTAGTTTGTTGAGGAGTGTCCAACTTTGTTTAGTGTACTAACCGTTTCAGAAGCGAAAGCGCTTTTAGAGCAATCCTTCCCATATGCAGGTACTTCGGAGAAGGTTCCCTTGGAGGAGGGTTTACACCGGGTACTAGCTGCTCCGGTATTTGCTAATGAATATTTGCCCCCTTTCCCTAGATCAACCATGGATGGGTATGCAGTGATGGCGGAGAACACTTTTGGTGCTTCCGAATCCATGCCTGCTCTGTTAAAGGTAACGGGAGAAGTGTTCATGGGAGAATTGCCTTCCAGGAGGTTAGAGAAGGGAGAAGCGTTTCAGGTATATACAGGTAGTGTACTACCGGAAAATGCTGATTCGGTAGTAATGCTGGAATACACGGAAACGCTAAAAGAAGGAGAACTGGCAGTACTGCGCCCAGTGGCCCCGGGAGAAAATATTTTAGCCCGGGGTGATGATTTTATGAGTGGAGAAGAGATTCTTAGTTCCGGTCACTTTATTAGGCCTCAAGACTTAGGGGCTCTGGCTGGGATGGGGGTAACCGAACTGGAAGTAGTGGAGCAACCCCTTATCGCCATAATTTCTACCGGGGATGAGATTGTAGACTATAGAGAAACCCCTACTAGCGGACAAATAAGAGACATTAATTCTACTTTGATATTTTCGCAAATAAAAAGCCTGGGAGCTAATCCAGTGTCTTTAGGCATTGTAAAAGACCATGAAGAAGAGCTTTCTAAAGCTCTTGAACGGGGAACACAAATAGCTGATGGGGTAGTTATTACCGGTGGTACCTCCGTAGGAGCCAGGGATGTGACCGTAGAGGCTATTGAATGCAATAAGGGCGGCGAAATATTGTTTCACGGCATGGCAGTCAGGCCTGGTAAACCTTCTATTTTGGGTAAAATAGAAGGAAAGCCTGTATGTGGTCTTTCTGGTAATCCCACTTCTGCCATGATCGGTTTTTTGTTACTGGTAAAGCCTTACATAAGAAAACTACTGGGGTTGCCTGCCGAAGAATTATTTCCCAGAGAGATTAATGCCGTGCTTCTGCGCAACCTACCTTCTACTGGAGGTAGGGAAGATTATTATAGAGTCCTGGTTTATTATGCAGAAGAAGGATGGCGAGCAGAACCAGTTTTCGGCCCTCCAGGTTTAACCAATACTATGGTTAGGTCCCATGGAATAGTAAAAATCCCCCAAAACTCTGAAGGATTTTATCGCGGGGATGAGGTAAAAGTTTATATTTTAGAATAGAGTTACTGGGATAACTTTAAAGCCCGGCTAGCTGGTTATTAAGGCTAAACCTAATGAAATGAGAGCTGGAGGTATTAAGTTGGATCGGAATATATATTTACACAGCACCCCTTTAAAAGAAGCTCAGAATCTGTTTTTAGAAAATGCCGGAGAGATTCATAAAAAGGCAAAGGAAGAAATTAATACCATAGATAGTTTGCACCGAATCACAGCTGCTCCAGTGACGGCAAATATTTCTTCTCCCCATTATTTTGCGTCTGCAGTAGACGGAATTGCGGTTAAAGCTGAAAATACTTATGGAGCCACGGAAACTTCCCCGCTAATTTTATCGGTAGGGAAAGACGTTTTCCCTTTAGACACGGGCCAACCTTTACCAGGGGACTGTAACGCAGTTATAATGATTGAGCACATAGAATGGATTGATAATGAAAGAGTGGAAATTCGTTCGGCGGCTACTCCTTGGCAACATGTAAGAACGGTGGGGGAGGATATCTTAGGCAGTGAATTAATTCTCCCTATTTATCATCAAATTCGCCCGGTAGACTTAGGGGTGATGCTAAGTGCCGGGGTTAACCGAGTTGAAGTTTTGAAGCCTCCTAAAGCAGCAATTATACCTACGGGAAGCGAACTGGTTGCTCCTGGCCAGGAGCCTGCTATTGGCGAAATTATCGATTCTAACTCTTCTCTGTTTGCTTCTATGATTTATTCCTGGGGGGGAGAGCCCAGTATCTATCCCATAATACCCGATGACTTTAATCGCCTACAGGAAACAGTTAAAGAAGCTCAGGGCTGGGCTGATTTGGTGCTAATTATTGCCGGTTCTTCTGCAGGGAGAAAAGATTATACCGCTCAAGTGGTGAAGCAGTTAGGTGAATTGTGGGTCCACGGAATAGCTATCAGGCCAGGCAAGCCAGCAGTGCTGGGGGGCTCTGAGGAAGCTGTTTTAGTGGGGGTCCCGGGTTATCCGGTTTCAGCATTTTTGGTTATGGAACACCTGGTGAAACCGTTGATTTTTAAATGGTTGGGGCAATTTTTGTCTGACCCACCACAGATAGAAGCCATCCTCAAACGAAAAGTGATTTCTACTTTAAAAGAAGAAGAGTTTCTACGGGTAAGATTAGGACTAATAGATCACAGTATAGTGGCGGTTCCTCTTTCCAGGGGGTCTGGAATTTTGAGCTCGGTACTGAAAGCAGATGGCTGGTTACGAATTCCCCAAAATACGGAAGGGATGCCTGCGGGGACCTCAGCTTCGATAGAACTTATACAAGCTCCTGAAGCGGTTGAAGGGAATTTACTTTGTGTTGGAAGTCACGATTTGAGCTTAGATTTATTAAATAGCTTGTTAAAAGAACGACATCCAGGTAATTCGTTGGCTCCTATTAACGAAGGAAGCATGGGAGGAATAATGGCCCTTAAAAGGGGAGAAACCCACATGGCCCCTCTGCATCTTTTGGACCCTGATACGGGGGATTATAACCTGTCTTATCTTCAGTATTATTTGCCTGAGATTGACCTGGTGTTAATTCATTTACTATCTAGAGAACAGGGAATTATTTTACCACCCCATAACCCCAAGAACATTTCTGATATATCGGGTTTGGCAGCCCAGGAAGCACTATTTATTAATCGACAAAAAGGTGCTGGCACCAGGATTCTTTTTGACTATCTACTGGAACAACACCAGATACCTGCTTCTGAGATCCGTGGTTATTATAGGGAAGAGTACAACCATTTAGCGGTAGCCGCAGCGGTTAAATCCGGGACTGCTGAAGCAGGGTTAGGCATATTGGCTGCAGCTAAGATATTTGGCTTGGGTTTTATTCCTCTTGCCCAGGAAGAATATCAATTGGCAATCCCTCGCACTCATTTAGAAGCTCCTGGAGTCCAGAGATTGCTGGATACCATCGCTTCCGAGAAGTTTGCCGAAGAAGTAAAAAAATGGGGAGGCTACGATCCCTCGAAGCGGGGTAAAATGGTTTGGGAACAAAATTCGAAAACTAACCAATAATTATTGGGATAATTGAGGCAGATGGTATATCAAATGGAGGTTTCAAATAGGGCTAAAGGAGGGAGTTTTTTATTGTTTAGAGCGGCAGTGATTACTTCCAGTGATCGTTCTTTTCAAGGGGAGAGGGAAGATCGTAGTGGTCAAGTATTAGAAGATAAAATTAAAAAGGCAGGGGGGAGTTTAATTGAAAGAATTACTCTGCCCGACGAGAAAGAAGTTTTAGAAAAAGAGTTATCCAGGCTGGCAGATGAGATTAAGGTAGAGGTAATTTTTACTACTGGGGGAACGGGTTTAGCCCCTCGAGATCTTACT
>CAZXDQ010000162.1:0-4976 GCA_964639405.1 uncultured Syntrophomonadaceae bacterium
ATGAACATCCAGGAGTTGGCTACAGCGGTTTACTATCGTCTTCCACTAAAGATTGCCATCATCAACAACCGATGTTTGGGCATGGTTCGCCAGTGGCAAGAATTGTTCTATGAAAAGCGTTATTCCTATTCTACTTTCGAGGTATCCCCTGATTTTGCCGCTATTGCTGAAGCTTTCGGAGCAAAGGGCATAACCATTGTGAAGAAGGAGGAAGTAGAAAAAGCTTTAGTAGAGGCGCTAGAAACAGAAGGTCCGGTGGTGATGGATTTTGGGGTGGTGTCGGAGGAGAACGTCTTCCCCATGGTTGCTCCTAATCAGCCTATAAGCAAGTTAATGGATGGGGGGGATAGCAAATGAAGAGCGTATTAGCAGTTCTAGTGGAGGACAAGCCCGGGGTGCTAACTCGGGTGGCTGGCCTCTTTAGCCGAAGGGGTTTTAATATTGACAGTTTAGCGGTAGGAGAAACTAACGAGCCGGGGATATCTCGTATGACCATCACCGTGGATGAAGACAGCGCTACTTTAGAGCAGGTAGTAAAGCAGTTGAATAAGCTAATCAACGTGCTGAAGATCAGTAACATTACTGAAGATCCCTCGGTTTCTCGGGAGTTAATGCTTATCAAAGTGCAGGCAGAGCCGGACACCCGAGGTGATATCCAGCAGATAGTGGAGACTTTCCGGGGTAAAGTGGTGGACGTTTCTTTAGACTCTTTAATTATTGAAGTGACCGGTGATGCGGAAAAATTGGAAGCGATAAAGCTGCTGTTGCAACACTACGGAATAAAAGAAATAGTGCGTACCGGCAACATAGCTATGGTAAGGGGCAGCAAGACTTAGCTTCAGCGCTTTCGGGGGGGGGAATTCGCCGGCCGGAACTCGCCGGCGGAATTCCCGGGGTGGAAACTAACCAAGCGTTAATTCGATTAATAGTGAATTTTGGAAAAGAACTTACAGGGAGGAAGCCAGATGTTAAATAGCCAGAGCCAATCCAGCGCCAGAAAAACCAGGGGACAAACCATGGTAGAAAAAATTTTAGCCAGGGGTGCAGAAAGAGAGAGGGTTGAACCGGGGGAAATAGTTAATTGTAAAGTGGACTTGTGCCTGGGAAATGATGTTACCGCTCCGGTGGCTATAGCAGAGTATGCAAAAATGGGAGCAGAGAAAGTCTTTGACCGGGAAAGGGTAGTGTTGGTCCCTGATCACTTTACTCCCAACAAAGATATAGCTACTGCCAAACAAGTGCAGATCATGCGGCAGTTTGCTAAAGAGCAGGGGATAGTAAATTATTTTGAAATCGGCAGGATGGGAGTAGAACATGCTCTTTTACCTGAACAGGGTTTGACCCTGCCCGGGGAAATAATCATCGGAGCCGATTCTCACACCTGCACTTACGGAGCCTTGGGAGCATTTGCCACGGGAGTGGGCAGCACTGATCTGGCAGCGGCTATGGCTTTAGGTACCGCCTGGTTTAAGGTCCCCCCTACCCTGCGATTTATCTATGAAGGCACCTTAAGCCGCTGGGTGGGGGGCAAAGATCTTATTCTACATACTATTGGAAGCATAGGCGTGGATGGGGCCTTGTATAAAGCCATGGAGTTTGGTGGCCGGGCAGTAGATGAACTCTCACTGGAGGGCAGGATGACCATGGCTAATATGGCCATAGAAGCGGGAGCCAAGTGTGGTTACATGGAACCCGATGCCAAGACCCAAGCTTACCTGGATACTCGAAAAGTGCGGGATTATACCCCAGTATACGGAGATCCCGACGCTCATTATGAAGAAAATTATCGGTTTGAAGTATCCGATCTTGAACCCCAGGTAGCTTTTCCCCATCTTCCCTCTAATGTCAAACCGGTTTCAGCGGCGGGAAGGATTGACCTGGATCAGGTAATTATTGGTTCCTGCACTAACGGGCGTTTGGAAGACTTGCGGGAAGCTGCTTTAGTTCTTCAGGGTCGAGAAGTAGCATCTTCGATACGACTGATAGTTATACCAGCCACCCAACGGGTTTATGCAGAGGCCCTCCAGGAAGGATTGTTGGACATCTTTATTTCTGCCGGAGCAGCCGTCAGCACCCCCACTTGTGGTCCTTGCTTGGGAGGGCACATGGGAATTTTGGCTCCGAAAGAGAGGGCTCTGGCTACTACCAACCGAAATTTTGTGGGCAGAATGGGTGATCCCCAGAGTGAAATATACCTTAGCAACCCCTCGGTGGCTGCAGCCTCTGCAGTTACTGGACGTATTTCCCACCCTGAAGAAGTAGTTTAATAAAGAACTAGTTTATTTAAAGTGGAGAAAAATTTCATGAAAGCGGAGGGCAATTCAATGAAACTGGAAGGAAGGGCTTGGCTTTTTGGCGATGATATAGATACGGACGTAATAATCCCTGCGCGATATTTAAACACCAGTGATCCGGCAGAGTTGGCTCGTCACTGCATGGAAGATGCCCGGCATGATTTTGCCGAAAAAGTTCAGCCGGGGGACTTTGTGGTAGCGGGGAAAAATTTTGGCTGCGGCAGCTCCCGGGAGCACGCCCCCCTTTCCTTGAAGGCTACCGGCATAAGCGGAGTTATTGCAGGCAGCTTTGCCCGCATCTTCTACCGTAACGCTTTGAACATAGGCCTTCCTATATGGGAAGCACCATCCGCGGTAGAAGCCATCGAAGAGGGTGATCATCTGGTGGTAGAAGCAGAAGAGGGCATTATTAGGCTGATGGAGAGGGAAGAGATCTTTCAAGCTGCTCCATTCCCCGAATTTATTCAGGACTTGATACGCCAGGGGGGTCTGGTAAACTATGTCAGGTCTCAACTGGGGAAGGCTCCGCTGCTTTGAAGGGGGCCTTTTTTAGGGGAGAAGGTTTATGAAGGTATCTATGAAATAAAGACATTTATGAAGGAAGCAGTTATGAAAGGAAGTTGTTTAAAGGGGTTATTACTGATAAAATTAGGGTATTAAAGAAAGGAACTCTTTACCATAATGGCAAGTTGCCTATCTCCAAAGGGCTAGAAGGCAATAATTAACCGGCAAGGCTGGTTATAGGAAGTCATGTTTTCAGGTTTTAATCTATATGATGGGGTTAGAAGGAGGAATGGACGATGAAGAAGTATGCACCTGAACAGATTAGGAACGTGGCATTAATATCCCACAGCGGAGCAGGTAAAACTTCCCTGGTGGAAGCTATGTTGTTTGTTGCGGGGGCGACTAACCGTTTAGGAAGTGTAGATGCAGGTAATACCACTACTGATTGGGATGAGGAAGAAGTTAAAAGGCAGATGAGCATTAGCACTGCTTTGGCCCCTTTAGAATGGAAGGATACCAAAATTAATCTACTCGATACCCCCGGGTATTTTGATTTTTTGGGAGAAGTAAAAGGCTCCCTGCGGGCTGCTGATGTTGCTGCTGTGGTAGTTAGCGCTGCCCACGGGGTAGAAGTGGGCACCGAACAAGTATGGAAATACGCAGGAGAAAACCACCTTCCCAAAGTGATACTGATCAACAAGCTGGATCGGGAAAATGCGGATTTTAACCGCACCTTAGAACAGCTGCAGAACTTTTTTGGTCACCAGGTGGTGCCTTTACAACTACCATGGGGAGAGGAAGAAAACTTCAAGGGAGTCTTGGATCTGATCCAGCAAAAAGCCCTCACCTTCGACGATAATGGGAAAAAGGTCCATGAAGAAGAAGTGCCTGCAGATTACGCTGATCAAATGGAAGAAATGCGGGAAAAGATGATAGAAGCGGCGGCGGAGAATGACGATGAACTGCTGGAAAAGTACCTGGATGGTGAAAGCTTGAGCCAAGAGGAAATAAAAAGGGGACTCCAACAAGGAATTTTAAACGAGAACGCCTATCCGGTGATGATAGTGTCGGGCACTATGGGCTATGGAATTGTTCCCCTCCTTGACATAATGCAAGAGTACTTTCCTTCTCCTTCCCATCGGGGGGAAGTTAAAGCCTATCAAGTTGATTCCCAGGAAGAGACGGGGATTGAAGTTAATCCCGATGGTCCTCTGGCCGCTTTAGTGTTCAAGACCCAAACCGATCCTTATTTAGGACGCATTAATTATTTGAGGGTTTTTGAAGGTAAAGTCAAGCAGGATACTCCAGTTCTCAACTCTACCCAGGATCAGACGGAAAAAATGACCGCTCCTTTCTTTATAAGAGGCAAGACCCAAGTACCTGCCGAAGAAGTAGTGGCTGGGGACATAGCCTGTGTGGCCAAACTCCAAGAAACTGGAACTGGAGACACCCTCTGCGCCAAAAATCGGCCCATCCAGTTCCCCTCCATAGAATTTCCGGAGCCGGTTATCTCTTTTGCGGTAGAACCGAAAGCCAAAGGAGACGAGGAAAAGGTAGGAAGCGGCCTTTCCCGTTTTGTCGACGAAGATCCCACCTTTCGGGTAGAACGCAAAACGGAGACCAAGCAAATGGTTATTTCCGGTATGGGAGAACTCCACCTGGAAGTAATTATTAATAAACTGCGGCAGAAGTACGGAGTGCAAGTGGAACTTACCACTCCCAAGGTTCCTTACAAAGAGACCATAAAGAAGAATAACAAAGTGGAGAAAAAGTACAAAAAGCAATCTGGAGGGCGGGGCCAATACGGCCACGTTTTTTTAGAAGTAGAGCCCCTGGAGCTGGAAAAAGAGTTCGAGTTTGAAGAGAAAATCTTTGGCGGGGCAGTTCCCAAACAGTATATTCCGGCGGTAGAAAAAGGCATAAGGGAAGCCATGGACGAAGGAGTGCTGGCAGGGTTTCCAGTAAGGGGAATTAAAGCTACCCTGTATGACGGTAGTTACCATCCAGTGGATTCTTCCGAAATGGCTTTCAAAATAGCTGCTTCGCAGGCTTTTAAAGAGGCCATGGAAAAATCCGAACCGATACTAATGGAACCTATTATGGAAGTAGAAGTAACCGTTCCGGAGGACTACATGGGAGATGTGATGGGTGATATTAACAGCCGAAGGGGCAAAATAC
>CAZXDQ010000163.1:0-4970 GCA_964639405.1 uncultured Syntrophomonadaceae bacterium
GTTATTTTAAGTATAAGAGAAGGAAGGTTTTGTATTATTTTCGTAGAAATATTTATTTTAAAGATAGACATATTATGTATTATGAAAATTTTCTGATAAAATATAATAGTATATGATATAACTATAACAAGTAAAGTTTAATATTAATTCGGTGGCCAGATACTAATAACTGATAATACTCTTAGGAGGAGATGAAAATGGAAGGTTGGCTGGCTAAAGACATTATGAGTACCCCGCCAATAAGTGTAAAATCTGATACTTCACTAAGCGAAATAATTAGAGTGTTAGATCGCCATGATATTAGAGGGGTGCCGGTAACAGACTATGATGGTCGAGTCATAGGAGTGGTTTCGGAAAAAGATTTAAGAAAATATACCCATCTTATTATTGGACAACCCATTAGAGATCTTTGCGCTATGTATAACACTTTGGAAGAACAAGAAGGAGAAGCCAGGGGAGGTACCACCAGAAGTATGGACATGTTGGAAGCGGTAGCCACGGCTACTGCGGGAGTAGTTATGACTGATCTAGTAATAACTGCTAAAGAGAATACTCCCCTTTTGGAAGTAATCCACATGATAAACCAAAATAAAATCAATCGAATTCCCATAGTAGACGATGATGGCAGACTCACCGGCGTGGTAAGTAGAAAGGATGTAGTGCGTGCCATAGAACAATGGTTTAATAATTAATGATCTGAGAGGGGAGGGGGAAAGTTGAAACATTTTGAAAGTAATTCCTACCGGGTACTGAATACAGAGGAAATTAATGAAATACACCAAACCAGTATTAGAATCTTGGAAGAAGTTGGCTTTGAAATATCCTATGAACCTCTAATGCAAATTTTAGAAGATGAAGGGGCCTTAGTAAGCTGGGAAAACAAAAGGGTTTATTTGTCCCGAAAACTAATTACCCGGTGTATCAAACAGGCGCCCTCGGAATTTGTTTACTACGGCTTAGGTGACGGCAATGAATTACATATGGGTGGGGATCAAGTCTATTTCGGCACTGGTGGAGAAGCCCTTTACGTCTTGGACGAAGGCCAAAATAGGAGAAAGGCCCGGCTTCAAGATGTGACCCATTTTGCCTGTTTGGCTGATAAGTTAGAAAATGTCAGTTTTTATATAATTCCCGTTCACTCCCAGGATATAAATATTAATCACCTTGATATTAATGTATTTTATCATGCCTTGAAGAACACGGGCAAACCAGTAATGGGAGGGATAGTGAATCCCGAGGGCTTTCATAAAGTAGTAGAGTTAGGCTCTCTTCTGGCTGGAGGCCTGGAAAAGCTGCAGAATAAGCCTTTTGTAGGTTTCATTTCTGCTATAACCAGTCCCCTAAAGATAGGTAATGACAGTGCTCATATTTTAATGGAAGTGGCACGTTATGGACTGCCCCTGGTTACCACTACTGCGCCTATTGCAGGGGTGACTGCGCCAGTAACATTGGCGGGAACTCTTACCTTACAGAATGCTGAAGCATTACTGGGGATAGTGTTAAGCCAACTAATCAACCCGGGAACTCCGGTTTTCTACAGTGCAGTTCCTTGTACCATGGATTTAAGTACCGGTTCATTTCTAATGGGAGGAATTGAATCGGGTTTAATGAACGCTGCTGTATCGCAAATGGCCCATTATTACAGGGTGCCGTGTTATTTAACCGTGGGGGTCACCGATTCTAAGCTTCCTGATGCCCAGGCAGCTTATGAAAGCGCTACTAACAGCCTTTTAGGAGCTCTTTCTGGAGGCAATTTTTTACATGAAGCCTTTGGTTTTCTCGATGGAGCTTTAACTATATCTTACGCTAAGTTTATAATTGATAATGATATTGTGGGCAGCAGCCTTAGAGTTTTGGAGGGGATCAACGTAAATCGAGACACTTTGGGATTTGATGCGGTGGCGGAAGTAGGTCCTGGAGGAAATTTTATGATGAACAAGCATACAGTAAAACATATGAGAGATGAATTGTATGTCCCCCGGGTGAGTTTTCGTCGGGACTATCATTCTTGGGTTAAAAGCGGCAAGAAAGATACCTGGCAAAAAGCTGAAGAAATCGCTAGAGAAATGATAGAAACATCTTGTGCAAAGTATATAAGTAAAGATTTAGATGATCAGATTTTGAAAAAATTTCCTGATATTTTAGTTCAAGAAACCGTGAACTAAATAGATAAAAAATTGTATTCAGATAATCTTGGTTGATAATAAACGTGGGCTTTGCCTGCGTTTTTATCATTTTTAGCTCAAGATAACTGAGAAGGATTCAGAATAATGTATTATACAAACGTTAAAAAATTAGTATAAAAGAATATATTGGACTAGATAAATGGCGGGTTAATATTGAGCAAAATATTAAAAAGATAGGAGAATAAATAGGAGCAATGGGAGGAAGTTTTGAAATTGTGTAGAAATTCACAATAAAGCAAGAGTAAATAGTTGGGTTTTGGCTGATAAAAAGGGTTAATTTCTATTTGGAGTTGCGAGAAGGGAGAAGATTAAATGCGCTGTAAAAACTGTTCCATTATTCTTTTATTGGAGAAGAGCTGCACAGACTGCGTGCATAATAAAGGCACTTTTTTCCCCGAGCAGGTTTCCCTATACAGGATTAAAGAAATTTTTCCGGAAGAAGACTACGAGGTAACCCTAATGGAAGACAGTTACTCTACTTTTCTAAGGGTAATCCACCACAGGGGGGAAGTTCCCAGGTTTTTATTGGAAATTGGAGGTACCAGTTTAATTCCTGTCCTGTACCTTATTTTGCTTCCGCCGGTCCGGGTGGTTATGCAATACGACTTTCTGGAAAAGTTAAACGAGGTTAATAAATCGGTATCTTCTGTCCGTTTTACAGTGATAAAGGAAAGACTCCATGGATTTCTTCGACTTCCAATTATGGGAGAGGTGGAAGCATCTCGTTTGCTTTTTTTAATGGAAAAGGAATTAATGATGGCGGCGGAGGTGGTAGTTGAAATTTTTAGTCATTATTTGGAAGTGCCCCCCAGCAGTTACTAATTGAACAGGATTTGTATTATTCTTTCATTTGGCTTGCGAGGAAGGTTAACCTTATCGGGTGATAGCTCCGAAAGTAAAATGCTTACAGGAATGATCTTGTAGAAGATTTTAGGCAGGAGTGTATTGCTACAAAACCTTGAAATGAGGTGGATGGTAAGTTACAATTAGGATGTCTGCGCCCGTAGCTCAGTGGATTAGAGCAGTGGACTTCGGATCCACGTGTCGGGGGTTCGAATCCTCCCGGGCGCGCCAGATTTAATAAAGTTAATGGTTACCTAAGGTAGGTAACCATTTTTTTAAAGTTTAAATTGAAAATTCTTTTCTCTTTTGTTAATTTAAAGGTAAACCTTGGGGAAAGGAGAACGCTTATGAAACCAAAAATGATAGTAATTTTAGTGTTGCTGTTGTTATTATTAGTGATTTTGGCTTTTAACACCCATGAGGTTACTTTGTCTTTGCTTTTTTGGAGCATTAGTTTACCTCTCTTTTTATGGCTTGCTTTTTCAGTTCTGTTAGGTTTTATCATAGGATATTTGGTATGCTTGTCTACTCATAAGAAGAAGGCCCCTAAAGGAAGAGTCAAATAGGAGATATTTCGAAGTTCTCCAGGAGGAGGAAAAGTGAAAACTTATTCCAGTGCTTGTCCCCTAAATTGCTGGGACACTTGTGCATTTTTAGTAGAAATGAAAGAGGGTCAGGTAATACATATAAAGCCCGATCCCCGACAGGAAATTACCGACAACTTCTTGTGTTCAAAGGGAAGGCGTTTTCTGGAGCTAATTAACCATCCCGAGCGTTTAACTACTCCTCTAAGGAAAGTTAACGGTCAGTGGGAAAAAATATGCTGGGAAGATGCCCTTAACCTTTTCGCCGAAAAACTTACCACTATGTTAGATACATACGGCAGTCATTCTGTGCTCCATTATTTCGATGCTGGCAACGGTGGAATATTAAAAGGGTTGGATCAGCGATTTTTTAGTTCCCTGGGAGGAGTAACTCAGCATGTGGGTAGCCTCTGCTGGAATGCAGGTTTAGAGGCCCAGAAATACGATCTGGGGAAAGTTATGGCTCATAGTTACACTGATTTAGTAAATTCCCAGTTAATTATTTTGTGGGGCAGAAATCCCGCAGATACGGCTCCTCATCAACTACCCTATATCAAAGAAGCTTATAAGCTAGGTACCAGGGTAGTAGTTGTAGATCCAGTTAAAACGCGCACCTGCCAGTGGTCTCACCAGCATATAGCAATCAGGCCAGGCACAGATGGAGCCTTGGCTTTAGGGATGGCTCGGGTAATATTAAAGGAGGAGCTTTTTCATCAAGAGTTTGTAGAAGAGCAATCACGAGGTTTTGAGCAGTTCTGTCGGTTGGTTAATGCTTATACCCCAGAACGAGTAAGCGAAATAACTGGTATCCCCCCGGGAGAGCTCATTACGCTAGCCCGAGATTATGCTAAAAATACTCCCGCGGCTATACTTATGGGGTACGGTTTGCAGAGATATGCAAACGGGGGTAACACTGTTCGGGCTATAGATGCATTAGCAGCCATGACGGGGAATTTGGGTGTTTCGGGGGGAGGTGCCAATTATGCTAACTTTCAAAGCGGCTCTTCCTTCGATTATCAACTCCTCACTGGCAAAGATTTGAATCCCGCTCCCCGTTTTTACCAAAAACCTCAGCTGGCTCGATATTTGGAGGAAGCGAAAGATCCCCCTGTAAAAATGATGGTAGCTGCCCGGGGCAATCCATTAACCCAGATGGGTAACACCTCTGCTTTGTTAAAGACACTAAGCCAACTTGATTTCATGGTTACTATAGATCTGGTTTTTAACGATACTGCCCAGTATTCAGATTTAGTGCTTCCCTGTACCAGCTTTTTGGAAGAGGAAAACCTGGTATTTACTTCTATGGGGCACACTTATTTAAACTATACTCCCCGCCTGGTGGATCCCCGGGGAGAAA
>CAZXDQ010000164.1:0-4941 GCA_964639405.1 uncultured Syntrophomonadaceae bacterium
TGGGATACGAACTGTGGATAAACGGAGAAGAACAAGACCTGGACAACGACACCGTGCAGTTCGAACTGGAAGACGAAGATACGGCAGAAGTAGTGGTAATAAACCAGTACATCGAGCCCGACGACCCCGATCCCGACGAAGTGGCCGAACTCAGGGTGGAAAAAATCCTCGTGGACGAAGACGATAACGAAATCATCGATGATGATACCGAGTTTAACATCGAAGTACGGGCTGATGGAGAATACCTGGACAGCGTTATGCTCAAAGGCGGAGAATACAAGCATTGGCTTGATCTGCCGGTAGAAACTACTTTCTGTGTGGAAGAAATTGACCTGGAAGATCTCCCCCTGGGCTACTCCCTGCTGGGATACGAACTGTGGATAAACGGAGAAGAACAAGACCTGGACAACGACACCGTACAGTTCGAACTGGAAGACGAAGATACGGCAGAAGTAGTGGTAATAAATCAGTACCTCGAACCCGAGGATCCCGATCCCGACGAAGCAGCCGTTCTGACCGTAGGGAAAGTGCTCTTTGATGAAGACGGGGAGGTTATCAAAGCGGAGGATGACGAGTCCGAGTTCACATTAGTAGTAAGCAGCGAAGATACAGAATTAGACCGCGTAGATCTGAAGTCGGGAAAAATTGAAAGCTGGACCGACCTGCCAGTGGGCGAATCCTACTCCGTGGAAGAACTGGAAGTGGGGCTGCCGGAAAACTGCTTCCTGGTAGGCTACGAAATATGGATCAACCAAGATCCCGAAACCGAAGAAGGTGAAATGGTAGAGGCCGGGGAAACCGTGGACTTTGACCTGGAAGACGGGGACGACGTGTTGGTGTTAGCCTACAACCGGTACGCTGTGGAAGAGGTCCCCGAGGTTGTCGAAGTAGATCCTGAAGTCACCAAAGTGGATCCCGACCTGCCTTACACCGGAACCAACGCCCTGTTGCACCTGGGGCTGTCCGCCCTGCTCATCGGCGGAGGAGCGCTCTTGAGGAAGTACGGCGCCAGGAACTAAGCAGTCTGCCCGTTAGGCAGCTTTACCTTACCAGGCCCGGCAAAATATATTAAAGAGTAACACCAAAGCGGGCCAAGCTGCCAGGCTCCTGCGGGAGCAAAGGCTAAACCGAAAAACCAGCTGCATCCCGGATGGCCCCTGATTATCGGGGGCCATCCCTATAATAACCCACTGGGAGCCCGTAAGATAAAAGCCCTGCCTGCAACTTCCGGCTAATAAATTGCCAGGGGGCTTATGACAGCATAAATACATAATTGAGCCCACCAGAGGGAAGCAAAAGTACCCCCGGGAAAAAGAGAGATAAATCCCGACAAAGGTAGGAAAGAAACAAATAAGGAAGAACCAGGAAAAACAAGGCAGAAAAGAAGGTAGAAAAAGAAGGCTCATTTAAATTCAAGGGTTGATATGGTGTTAAAACAGCTCAAAGACCCCTCCAAGATGAGTGCAGATAACGAAATCAAGCAGGTAACCAAGGTAATATAAGCTTACCAACCACAGATTTAAAAAGAGCCCAAAAGAAAGAAGGGTCCACATGAGAAAGAAGAGAGGGCAGCGCCCTAAAAGAACAAAAAAAACCTCCTCCTTTTTCTACTGGCTAGGGACCTTCCTGCTGATAGGAGGGATTGCTTTGGCTCTCTACCCCCAGGTGCAGAACTGGTATTACCAGTGGCTGCAGGAAAGAGAGCTGGAAGCCGCCGAGCAGATCAGCCCAGGAGACGCCGTGCCCAGGGAAATGAAAAACCCCCGGGAAAAACCTTCTATGGATCCGGAAGAAAACAAGGGGGATTATCCGGAAGAGCTCCTGCCGGAGGAAGGGGTGCTGGAAATACCGGAGCTGGAGGTGCACCTCAAAATAGGCTACGGGGTGGAGCCCGGGGACCTGCAGGCAGGCCCGGGGTTCTACCCGGAGAGCGGATACCCCGACACCGGAAACGTGTGCATTGCCGGCCACCGCACCACCTACGGAGCCCCCTTCCGGCACCTGGATGAACTGGAGGGAGGAGAAGAGATTATCCTCCACTATCAGGACCACACCTACCGGTACCAAGTGGACCGGGTGTTTCCCACCGAGAGCAACGACTGGAGCGTTATCGATCCCACCCCGGAGCCCGCCCTTACCCTGACCACCTGCCATCCCCCGGGTTCCGCGGCCCCACGCCTGATCCTCCGGGCGTACCTGCAGGAAAAAACAGAAGAGCAGTAACCGGGCGCCTATTATACTACTTTAGTCTACCAAATATTACTCCAAAGTAGTATGTATTACTACCCCCCACTTGCCCTATAATTAACTTATCTCCAAAACCTCCACCCGGCAGGGAACGGAAGCTCCTGGAGGAAGCTCCTTAATGTAAAAAATTTTTTCACTGTTTTTTAAAAACAAGCAGGATTAGGGAAGTTTGTGTCGAATTTACATAACAAGGGTAATTGGTGAACTTTATCCAGTTCCGGTGAATTGGCAAAGCCTGAGGAGACTTCCCTTCTTTCCTGTCTTCTTCTTCCAGCTTTGCTTTAGCTTCCTTCACCGCTTTTCACCGGCTGCTTCAGCCAACCCATGCTTCCCGGATTCACCGCTATTACTGAGTAATTAAACAGCTAAACCAAGTAGTTAAGCCATAGATAAAAAGGGGCGCCCGTATAATCGCTCCTTTCCAGGGGGTTAGCCTATGTCTACTCCAAGTGGCCGCCGCGGCGGTCTGTTTTCCCGCGCCGGAGGGGCTTCCGGTGCCGGCGAGGCGCAAACACCGGCCCCTTCCCAAAATTACTTCAACTTTCAGAAAGCGGCCAGTAAAAAGATCAACACGGCTTTCCGGATTTACCGCTTTACTTCTCTGCTGCTTTGTGCTTTTTTCTTTTTCCTGATGCCCGCCCCCTTCTCTCTCTATGGGAAGTCCGCCCTGGTGCTCCTTTTGCTGGTCACTGCCCTGGCGCTGGTCTTTTTCTACGAACGCTACCAGGAAAACCTCCGGGTTTTCACGGTTATCCTGGTGGTGGAGTTAATCGGGGTTTCCATTCTGTTGGCTTTCTCCGGGGGCATCCAGAGCCCCTTCCTCTGGTACGCCCTAAACCCCCTGATCTTATCCATCGTTTATCTGCACTACCTGGTGGCCTGGACTTTTCTGGGAATATTTCTGTTGGGGGCCTTACGCAGTCAAATTATGCAGTTTGCGGAAACCCAAACCTGGAGGGATCTTTTTCCCGAAAGCTTGCCTCCCCTCCTGTTGACCATTACCATTGTGCTGATTATGCAGGTGTTCGCCCGCATGTACCTGCTCCTTTCCGAGGAATCTTCCCGGGCGGAGTTGCAGCAAAAAGAACTGTTCTCCACTTATCAGAATCTCTCCCAACACTACCAGATGTTCCAAACCCTTTCCCACTTCCAGCGGGAAGTTGCCGCCTATCAGGACGTAAGAGACATCCTGAAGAACCTCACCAAAACCGCCCTGGAGGTTTTCCCCCTGGAGCAGTGCGCCGCTCTGGTCCCGCGGGAAAATTCCCATGCCGAACCCCATGACCCTCCCTTTAATATACTCACTCCCGAACAGCACTCCCTAACTCCTGCCCAAAAGCAGTCCCTGGCCGAAATTAAGGAGCGCTGGCCGGAGTTCAGCTGGGGGGGAAGCAGTCAAGTTATGCTAAGCCGCCGACGGGACTGGATAGCCGTTCCCATGCGGGTTAACCGGCATCCCGTGTACGCCATCTTTATGGCCTGGTTGAAGCCCCAGAGCAACCCCGCCTCCTTCTCTGACAACCTCAAGCTTTTCATTAACTTTGCCGAGCAGTCCGCCCAGCGGCTGCACGTTTTCAAGCAGAACGAGCACCAGCTGCAGCAGCTTTCTTCCCTCTACGCGGCTGTAGAAGCTATTTCCAGCCGGACCACCCCCCAGGAAATCACCGACTTGTTCGCCGCCTACGGCAGGTCCATGACCGGGTGCGAGAAGGTGATCCTGTGGATGGAGACCCCCGAGGTGGAAGGGGTGGAAAGCCAGCCCATCTACTCGGTGAAAGGCAGAAAAGAGACTTACCCCGAAGAAGATTGGCAGGACGCCTTGTTGGAAACCTGGGGGAAGATCAAGAGCAAACCGGAAGCCACTATTCAGCGGCTGACTTCCGCCCCCACCGGCATGAACCAGCGCCCGCCCTTTCTCATTTGCGTGCCCATAAAATCGGGAGCCCGATGCTTCGGGGTGGTCTGCGGTATCAACACCCAAAAGACCAACACCAACGAAGAGGTGATGCAGACCCTCAACATCCTGGGAGAGCTGAGCGCCATCGCCGTGGAAAAGAACCTGACCGAGCTCTTTGCCGACAAGCTGCTGGTGCTGGATGAGCAGAACCGCATCGCCAACGAGATCCACGATACCATCTCCCAGAACATTTTCAGCGTGGTTTACGGGCTGGACGCCCTGGCTAAAGAAGGGAACAAGGGAATAGAAAAACCCCTGAGCAGAGATTACCTGGAACGGATGACCAGCATCAAAAACCTGGCTTCGGACACCGCCCGGGAGCTGCGCCTGCTCATCTACCGCTTGAGCCCCCGCAAACGGGGAGACAACACTTTCCTAAAAGAGATCAAGGGCTACCTGGAAGGCATGGCTAAGCTGAACCAGATAGACATCCACTGCGAATTCAGTGGTAAAGAAGAATATCTCAACCCTGCAGTGCGCAAGGCATTCTACCGCATCATTAAAGAAGCCGCCGGCAATTCCATCCGCCACGGCCAATGCAGCGAAATGTGGGTAGAGCTGGAGATGAACCCCTTCAGCTGCGTGCTAAAGGTCAAAGACAACGGCCAGGGGTTCCCCCTGAACAGCGACCAGCAGGAAGCCTGGGACTTGTATACCTCCGGGAACCGCCTGGGGTTGGTTAATATGCGGGAACTGGCTCTTTCCCTTCAGGGCAACCTGCAAATCCACAGCGAGCC
>CAZXDQ010000165.1:0-4895 GCA_964639405.1 uncultured Syntrophomonadaceae bacterium
GGCTACTGGAAGGGTTATTAAAGGTGAAGTTCCCACCGTGGATCCTGCTATCGATGAAGATTTCCAGTCCCTGTTAAATTGGGCGGATGATGAACGAGAGCTATCTATAAGGACCAACTCAGATTCACAAGAAGATACCCAGCGGGCTCGGGAATGGGGAGCAGAGGGCATTGGCCTATGCAGGACCGAGCACATGTTTTTTTCTTCCCAACGGCTGCCGGTAGTCCAGGACATGATCTTAGCGGAAAGGAAAGAGCATCGCCTTGAAGCTTTGGAACAGTTACTCCCCATGCAGCGAAATGATTTTAAAGAGATATTGCGGGAGATGATTGGCTACCCGGTGACTATTCGGCTGTTAGATCCTCCCCTCCACGAGTTTTTGCCGGATCGGGAAGAACTTTTGCAAGAGATAGCTCGTTTAAGGGAAAAGGGAGAACTGGAACAATTACGCCAAAAAGAACTCCTTTGGCAAAAGGTGAAAAACCTTTACGAGTTTAACCCCATGTTGGGGCATCGGGGCTGTCGTTTAGGCTTGTCTTACCCCGAGATATATCAGATGCAAGTTAGAGCTGCTTTAGAAGCAGCAGTAGAGTTAGTCGAAGAAGGATGGAACGATGACCAGATATTACTAGAGATTATGATACCTCTGGTAGGGCAATATAATGAGATAAGGGATATGCGTGCAGTAGTTAAAGAAGCTGCGGAACAGGTTTTTCAGGAAAAGGGTAAAAAAATCCCTTACAACATAGGCACCATGATTGAATTGCCCCGGGCCTGTGTGACTGCTGATGAGATAGCCGAGGAAGCTGACTTTTTCTCTTTTGGCACCAATGATCTTACCCAGACTACCTTTGGTTTTAGCAGGGACGATGCTGAAGCCAAGTTCTTACCATTTTATTTACAACAGAGAATTATGAATGAAAATCCCTTTATGCACTTGGATCAAGCGGGGGTAGGGGAATTAGTGCGTATGGCTGTAGAAAAGAGTCGGGGCACCCAAAAAGAAATCAAATTGGGTATCTGTGGAGAGCACGGAGGAGACCCTGCTTCTATTGCTTTCTTCCACCAGGTAGGTCTGGACTACGTTAGCTGTTCTCCCTTTAGAGTGCCAGTAGCCAGGCTGGCTGCGGCACAGGCTGCTATCGATAGCCAAACAAGCTGATATTATCATTCTAAAAAAATTACCCCATAAAAAGTAAAGGCCTGTTTTCCCAATTATTACCAAAGGAGATTACAGGCCTTTTCATGTAGTGCTTTAAAGTAAGCAGTTTCTGATTTTAATCCCAAAGGTCTCTTAAGAAGTTAACTATTTGATCCCATGCATGGGCCAAGAAACCTAGCCTTTCAATGTTTTCTTCTGCAGTCAAGAAAGAATCCAAGAGTTTTTCACCCTGGTAAGAGATGCTTATTTCAGCAAGCTCAGTGCCTTTTTCTATAGGAGCTTCTGGTTCTTCCAAAGGGAGAATGTCTACGGTGAGATTTTCTTCTTCCCCTTGAGGTACCACCACTTTCAAGTCTTTGGTTGCCTGGAGGGAAACGTAGTCTTTATCTCCCCGGTAGACCTCCATTTTATCTACCGATTCTCCTTCATAAGCTACGTAATGATATTGGTGATGGTCAAAGCCGTAATCTAGCAGCTTTTCACTTTCAATTTTTCTAGCTTCATTATCATCAGCATTCATTACCACCGAGATAAAGCGCATGTCATTTCTTTCTGCAGTTCCTGCCAGACTATGTCCGGCTTCCGGAGTCCATCCGGTTTTGATGCCGTCAGCTCCCGAGTAATTATCCAAAAGAGGATTGCGGTTTTCTTGGGAAATTTCTTGTTCCCCGTGGATGTACTCGGAGCTAACTGTAAATTCAGTTTCAGCTTGCAGTTCCGAAGCCTCGGGATGGTGGTTAATTAAATAACGGGATAATTTGGCCACGTCTTTTGCACTCATGTAATGCTCATCATGGTGTAGCCCACTGGCGTTAGTAAAAGAACTGTTATTAAGCCCTATCTCTTCTGCCTGCTGGTTCATTTGCTCCACGAAAGCTTCTTTGCTTCCTGAAAGGTGTTCGGCTACAGCTACACAGGCATCGTTGGCAGAAACTATGGCTATACCTTTAATAAGCTCTCGAAAGGGAACTTCCTGATCATAGTTCAAAAACATTTGAGAGCCCCCGGTTTCATGGGCCTTTTGGCTAATAGTCACTTGGTCTTCCCAATCTGCTTTCCCTTCTTCCAAGGCTTCCATGGCTACCGTTAGGGTCATGATTTTGGTTAGGCTGGCTGGAGGTAAAGCTTCGTCGGCATTTTGTTCAAAGAGAATTTGACCGGTTTGGGCCTCCATAAGAATAGCTGCTTCTGCTTCCACATTTAAGACTTCTTCGGCTGCTGTGGCTTTAAAGGGTGTGACCAGGAAAGCACCGCATATGAGTGTGTTCAAGATACATTTTTTTAAATAGTTGGGGGTAGAAGCTGATTTTACCATGTCAAATTTCAATTGATTCATCCTCCTGGAGAAAAATTAGAAACCAATTATACCAAAAGTATTGCAGAAATGATCTGCTGCAATAATTATAGTATAATGTCGGTACTATTATAATACAAAAAAAGGGAGGATCACAGGTGTATTTACTGTTAATTAATGGCAGCCCGAAAAAAGACGGAAACCTAGCTCAACTTTTAAACACTATTCAAGAGGAAGCTCGTGGCAGGAAAGCTAAAGCAGAAATAATGAATGTCCATCCCGTGGTAGAAAAACAAGATCAACCTTTTTGCAGGGCATGTTCTTCTCCTTGTGCGGGAGTTTGTTATCGCGACACCGAGTTAGAAGAGTTGTATGAAAGAGTAAAATTAGCAGATGCTTTGGTTTTGGGCAGTCCTGTCTATTTTGGAACAGTATCTGCGCAATTGAAGGCATTTTGGGATAAAACCCGCAAACTTCGCACCGATAAAGTGATGATTAATAAAGTGGGAGCAGCGGTTTCCTGTGGAGCTGCTCGTTTTGGCGGGCAAGAAACTACGTTAAAGGCCTTATACGATATGATGCTAATCCAGGGAATGATACTGGTGGGGGATGGACAGGAAGAAGCTGACGCGGGACATCACGGGGTGTGCTCGCAACAACCCTCGGAAGAGGACGACTTTGCTCGGAAAAGAGCTTTAATTTTGACTAAAAGAGTATTAGAAGTAGCGCAGGCTACGGAAAAATTGCGCAAAAAAGAATGAAGATTTAGTTTTATTGTTAACCTACTAATAATTTGTTTCCATTAAAGAGGAATAATACCGGGCAACATAGAATTATTTCACAGTGCAAATAAAACGTATAACTTAATTTATTATATGATAAAGGAGTGATGGCGTTGACTCACCATTTTTACCAGGATAAGCACTACTCAGAACCAATACCCCCTTGCCAGGCGGCTTGTCCAGTGCATCAGGAAGTGAGGGATTATTTATTTAGTATTGCAACTGGAGATTTTGATGAAGCTATGAACATAATAAGAAGGACTAATCCCCTTCCTGGAATTTGTGGAACCATCTGTGCTCACCACTGTGAAGATGAATGCCGGAGACAAGATGTGGACAAATCTTTGTCTATTAGAGGACTGAAAAGATTTGCAGTAGAACAGGGTAAGCATGATCCGATAACCCCCCCTACCCCTGATCCCAATAAAAAAGTGGCGATAGTAGGGGGAGGTCCTAGCGGATTAACGGCAGCATGGGACTTAGTTATGCATGGGTGTGAAGTTACCGTTTTCGAAAGGGAAAAGAGACTCGGAGGGGCAGTAAGGCACTATATACCAATTTATCGATTACCCGATGAAGTTATGGATCAAGACATACAGGAACTGGAGAGGGTAGGGGTTAAATTTAAGACCGGAGTAGAAGTGGGCAAGGACGTTAGCCTTGCACAGCTAAAAGAACAGGGGTTCAGATCAATTCTTATAGCTACCGGGCTACCAACCAGTAGGTCCCTTCCGTTATCGGGTGCCGATCACCAGAATGTAATGTTAGCCTTGCCCTTTTTGTTCAAGGTTAAACGGGAGGGATTCCAATTTGAGGGTAATCCCACCGTGATAGTTATAGGTGGAGGAAATGTGGCTATGGATGTGGCCCGTTCGGCGGTACGTAGTGGAGCCGGAAAAGTCAAACTGGCTTGCCTGGAATGCGACGAAGAAATGCCTGCTTTTCCCTGGGAGATTGAGGAAGCTCAAGAAGAAGGCGTGGAGATGTATCCTTCTTGGGGCCCCAACGTAATTAAAGTTGAAGGAGAAAAACTTACTGGATTGGAGCTTAAGAAATGCGAGTGTGTTTTTGATGAAGAAGGAAGATTTAACCCTCAATTTGATGAGGAGGAGCTAAAAACTTTAGAGGGGGATATAGTAGTATTTGCCATTGGCCAGGCAGCTGATTTAAGTTCCCTAAGTGAAGAACTCAATCTGAACGAGCGGGGTAATATTGTATACGATCAGCAGACTCTGGCTACCAGCATGGAAGGAGTGTTTACCTCGGGAGAGGTAGCTAAAGGACCTGGCACAGCAGTGGAATCTATGGCTTCTGGTCGCCGGGGGGCTACCGCCATTATGGCTTATCTGGAAGGCAGAACTGAATTGGTAGAGGAGCAAGAGGAGCCCCCGGCAGCGGAGAAGCTGGATAGCCAGGTAGCAGAGAAAGTACTGCCAAGAGAGCGCCAAAAACTTCCCCTTGCTCCTGCCGAAGAGCGGGTAAACAATTTTGAGCATATAGAAAGCTGTTTCTCCATGGATCAGGGCCTCCTGGAAGCTCAGCGGTGCCTTGGGTGTTTAGCTGGTGCTCAGCGTATTGACGAATTATGCGCTAACTGCCTTACCTGTCTCCGGGTTTGCCCTTATGGAGTGCCGGTAGTCAACGAAGAAGGGACCCT
>CAZXDQ010000166.1:0-4878 GCA_964639405.1 uncultured Syntrophomonadaceae bacterium
ATCCGCCCGTTCTAAAGTTTGAAACACGTGCCCAGTGGCAGCAAGCTCTTCTTCTGGAGGAATAAAGTTACGCAGGGCAGTCATAACCACCTGAATAAAACCCACGCTGACCAGGGCTAAAAACCCGGGTGTCTGTAAAGCTTTTAAACTCATATCCAAAAAATAGAGAAAAACTACACACACTCCTAAAACCAAAATGGAAAACCAGAAGGTGTTAACTATTAAAAGGGGTTGCAAATTAGCCGTAAACATTACCTCTTGGTGCTGCAGTCCGGTAGCTTCCGTTATGACAATTTCTAGGGTGTCAGTAGCTACCGTGCCGGTAAGGGCATAAGAAACTATTATCACCATTACCAAAACAGAAATAAGGAAACCTAAAATAAGTTTTAGCCATATCCTAGCAATTTTATACAACTTAGACCCCCCTTCTTTCGATAAAAAATATCAACCAAAGAATAATGGCATTTAATACACTAATAAAATAACTTCTATTCCAAACCCTAAAATTCCTTCTTGGATGGAATCAAGCCCTCTCTATCTCTTAGACACCGAAAATAATACCAATTTTTTTTTAATTTTAATCACAAAACTTCTTTACAAATAGATACTGAAGTTTTATAATATTTAGAGAATAAATTATATTGTTAACCCTAACCCCTGTTCACCATATATACCCCCCTACAAGGGGGGCTTTTTTTGAGTTCTCCCAAGCTTAAACTCCAGTATCTCTCTGGGGTCTACCCTTTTCTTCATCCCACTGCCTTTCCTGATAATATTCTGGCAGGAGGTCTTCCAAGTAAATTTCTTTTCCCGCAGCAGCGCCGTTTGATAGAGGACGGCAAACTATATCCGGCAGTAAGTCTTCCCGAGGGGTTAAGCCCAAATCGCAATTTAAATCCCTTTTCAAGTCATTGCTCCTCCTGCCTTTATCCAAGACGTCTTGGGGAGTAAACTCCCAACCTAAGGCGGCCATTAGTAAATGGGTGATTACGCTTAACGGAATGGCAGCATAATTACAAAGAAGTAAATTGTTGAACAGTTCCCTATAATCTTGCATGGTAATTACTTGCTTCACCCTCCCTTTTACCTGGTGGCGATCGCCAGGAAGCAAATCTATCTCCTGGGGATTCTCCAGTTGCCCCAAGTCTACCATGTAAAAATCGCCTCTCTGATGGCAGGCTCCTCGAGAACTGGTAGCATAAGTTAGTGCCTGGCCTTCAAACGCCCTGGGTTCATGCATAGGAATTTCCAACCCCTTGACATGAGCAGCTAATCCTGGATCCACCTTTAACTTTTCAGCCATACGTTTAACCCCTTCCGCCAATAAATCGCCTACCTGTTGACGAAAGGAGATCATTTTCAAAAGTTCTATCATCTTCTCTGAATCCCCAAAACTGAAAGAAATACCCAAATCGTGCTCATTCAACTTCCCTGTTTCCAGAAGATAAGCCGCGAATCCCAGACTAACTCCTGCAGAAATGGTATCAATTCCATACGCATTGCTCTCCTTATTAGCTTGACAAATGCTGCCCAGGTCGTAAATGCCCAAAAGAGAACCTAAAGCTACCGCAGTTTCGTATTCAGGACCCCAAGTAGGCAATTCAGCGTCAGAAAAACTGGTCCTTTTCTTGCAAAATATTGCACATTTGCAGCAGGCCTTGGTTTCTACTAAAAAATGCTGACGCAAATTTCCGGCACTTATCTTTTCCACTGGGAACTCACCATTGGTAAAATATTTATCGGGCACATCTCCAAAATACATTCCTACATCTATATACCCTAAAGTACCGTATTCCCTTAGTAAGTCCGATTTTAGGTCCACTTCCCGGTAAACTTCCTGGGCCACCACCTTAAAAGCATCCGGGTTGGCCAAAGGGGGGAGGTAACGGGTTTGGCCTCGCAATGCTACCGCCTTTAGTTTTTTGTCTCCCATAACTGCACCCATTCCGCATCGGCCAGCTGCCCCGCCTCCGCTGCGCATAACATTGGCATACCGTACCAGGTTTTCCCCTGCTGGACCAATTGCCGCTACCTGGGCACTTTGCTGGGTTTCTGACTTGACCCCAGCAAAAGTATCAAAGGTGTTTTTCCCCCAATGATGCTCGGCTGCTTTAAACTCAACCCCTTCCGGAGTAATATACAAATAAACTGGATTAGCCGATTTTCCAGTAATAATCACTCCATCAAAACCACATCCCTTTAAGTTTTGGGCCAGCATTCCCCCGCAGGTGGCTTCCCCCCAGTAACCGGTCAGAGGAGAAAGGGCAGTAATAGCGTGCCGCCCTACCGAAGTTAAACCACTTCCTGTAAAAGGCCCGGTCATGAAGGTTAAGGCATTTTGTGGACTAAAAGCATCACCTCCGCTTAACAATCTCTCTCGAGTAAGGTAGCAGGCTAAGGCGCTTCCTCCCAAATACTTGTTAAAAACTTCTTCCTCCACTTCTCTAACCCAAGAAGTTTTTTCTGTTAGATCTATTTCCAGAACTTTTCCATGTACAGCATGCATTACTTCTCCCCTCCTTAATAATAAATCAGTAATCAATATCTTTACCATAAAATGCGTACTCTAGAAAACTTCGATAACCCTCCTGGTTGATGGGGCGAACCGACACAAGAGTTATGGGATCTTCACTGGCTATACGGCTCAATTCTTCTATATTATTGATAAAACTTTCTTCATCCACCAACTCGCTGGCAGATAACGGTCCGCCTACTTGTTGGTACAAGCTCCGCAACCTTTTCACTAAAGCAGTGGTGCCCTTTCCGATTTCATAGGGTATTTGCAATTCCCCAGCCAAGGAATCTCCTTTGTCAGTAACTTTAGAGTGGTACTGTAGGGCATACGGCAAAAAAACCCCTACTGCCAGCCCATGGTGTATTCCAAATAGTTTACCCAAGGCATGTCCAGCACTGTGAGCAATACCAGGAACAGCATTGCTAAAAGCCAACCCCCCCAGGTTAGAGGCTATATGTACTTTAAAGCGAGCCTCCCGATCTTTTCCGCTTTTCACCGAACGAGGCAAAAATTCCAATATCCTTTGGATTGCACGAACTGAAAAGGGTTCAGTAAAATCATTGCTCCAGGTAGAAAAATAAGCCTCAACTGCATGGGTTAAAGCATCCAACCCTGACCCCATGGCTAAGCGCGAAGGCATACCCAATACATAGCGGGAATCCACAATAGCAAAATCAGGGACTATCTCCGGGTGCATAAGGGAAACTTTAACGGGAGGAGATTCCTCTTCATCGGTTAAAACTGCCGCCATAGTGCTTTCAGAGCCAGTTCCACTGGTGGTGGGTATGGCTAACATAAGTGCTTTTTCTCTAAGCCCCATGGGTTCTAAAGGATGCACCTGGGTCAGGTCAAAGTTATCCTTTTCATAAAGAATCCACAGGGCTTTCACTGCATCTATGACCGAACCTCCTCCAAAGGCAACCAGCAGACTGGGTTGATATTCCCTGGCCACGGAGGCGCCTTCCCGGATACAATTTAGAGGAGCCTCGCCTTCTACTCCATCCCAAAGCTCAGCTTCAAAGCCAAAACGCTTGAATAGGTCCGCAACTTTTTCCGCCTCCCCTGCCATAAACCTATCAGTAACCAGCAGAGCCCTCTTTCGATGAAAGACTCCCTCCGCCTGTTCAAAGAATACCTGCAGTGCATGGGAACCAATTAGGGTGCGCGGAACTAAAAAATGAGCCCGCAAGCCTCTATAGGATGAAGCTCCCGCCCCCATAAACATCACTTGGCTCTCATGATCATCAAACCACCAGGTTTTAGTCCGAGTCATTTAAACTTATTCCCCCTTTCCTCCCTAAAATAAAAGCAATTGCGCTCACCTTAATGTTTGAGCACAAATTTATAACATTATCTTCTTTATCATAACATTTTTAGCATCATTCTGAAAGTTGTATAATTATACATACTTGAACCTTATCTTTTATGTCCTGCCAAAAGAAGGAGAATATTCTTAGCTTTATTCGGCACGAATAGAACTAAACTAAAAAAACCCGGGGGGTCCGGGTAGTACTCAAAGTATGTATTTTCCCCTGGCGGTGTCATATTTCCAGACCCAGGAATTTTCCAGCAGTCAGCAGCAGGTATATTATCATATAAACTTTAAATATCTACAAGCCCCAAGCTTATCTTCAATGCCTCATCTACTTTTTCCATAATTGATTCATCCAGTTCAGTAATTTTATACTGTAAACGTTCTTTGTCAATGGTGCGTATCTGTTCCAACAACGCTACCGAATCTCTCTCTAAACTGTATTTCTCCGCGTCTAATTCCACATGGGTAGGCAGTTTTCCCTTGTCGATTTGAGAAGTTATGGCCGAAACAATGACCGTAGGACTATAACGATTGCCCATGTCGTTTTGGATAACCAATACCGGTCTTTCTCCTCCCTGCTCCGAACCCCATACTGGACTCAGGTCGGCAAAAAAGACGTAACCTCTCCTAACTTCCATTTATATCAACTCACTCTCCGTTTACTCTTTCCTCAGCCAAATAATGGGCTTCGTTTTCTGCCATTAGAGCTTCTTGCGAAAGAGTAAGGTTTAATCTGGCCATCTCTCGATAGCCTTTCTGCAGTTCTTCTCTGATCTGTTTTTTTCGTTTTTCATGCAAATAATGCCTGGTGGCTTCCCTGATCAATTCGCTGCGAGTACATTGTTCTGAAGCTACCACTCCATCTACTTCACTCAACAAATTACTGGGCAAGCTGACCAAAATTTTTCTGTTACCCTCCATGCTTAGCACCTCCTGCCCATTATTAGTTACTCCTACCACCCAATCTATTATTAACTCCTTAACTTTCCCTCTAATACGGAAATGACTGAGTAAGACCAAACTGTCTTTAAGTAATATTATTCATATC
>CAZXDQ010000167.1:0-4875 GCA_964639405.1 uncultured Syntrophomonadaceae bacterium
TTCAGAGATCATAAATTCATCAAAAGAATATTTAGAGTATAAATTAATTATAATATTATCAATATCTACCATAATATGACCTCCCTGATTTCGGCCTTTACTGCATCAAACACATTATTGGCTTATCTGTTTTTGGCATACAGTTATAATTATCCCTCCCCTTTTAAGTTTATTGTACCACATAGTTGCCTTAACTCCAATTCAAGGAATGGATTTTATCAACGCAAGCGGAATAAAGTCTGTAAAAACTGCCCAAAAACTTTCCCAATTGAAAGTTAAACTTGTGTTGTATTTTTTTAAAAATCAAACTATTTTATTGTGATGCACCTGTAACCATCAAAATTCCTCCAACCTTACCTTCATAATGAGGGGGACAATATTTTTGACCTTTGGAATATGGGATTACCTGCTTTTTAGGCATTGTAGAGAAAATGCTTCTCACCATAGTAATAACTCACCTAAAACTACTTTTTACTTCCTAAACAAGAATCGGGAGGAGGCTGAGGCTAAAGGTCAGTGCCTACCAGCAAAGTGCCAGGGGCAGAAACATGATTCTTCCCCCTCCGATTCAGGTGTTGATAATTAAGGAAGTTCATAGAAAAAAGCCCTCAGCATCGATAATCCCCCGCCTTACCTTCCAAGACGGGGGATCTTTTATTGCCCAAAAAAGCTTTGCCTCGAGCAAAGTATTCAGAGACTAAGGCCACCGTTAAGCATGCACTACTCATCCCGTCTACGGTGCCCGGTTAACGCTTCGTCGGTTTCTTCTCCTTCCACATGGACCATACCTTTCCTCCCCGGGACTTTCCTCTGGGGGCCGGGCTTGTGCAGGCTGCAGCTCAAAGGCCCGTAGCAGAAAGCCTCAAACCGGTATTTCTTCTTTTCCGGGTTCCAGTGGTCGATAGTTATTTCCACCGGCATGCGGCATCCCCATATGCAGGCAAAGCATTTGGCCTCATAGGTCTTGGTGGCCAGCCTCCCTCTTCTTCACTCTCGAATTTTAGCAGAGAATTATATAAATGATCGCGAATGCTTCAAATTCCCTGGCCCTCCTACATACCAGGGGCTAAACGGAGGCACTCCAAATCCTTCGCCCAAGTATAAGCCCACCACCTGTGCAAAAACAAAGCTCAAGTCAACACTTGCTTTGGATGGGCTTTACCACACCTACAACAAGGTTACTTGAGCTTAACTTTTCTTAAGTATATCTTGGTAGTTTTTTCTGCCTTAGATTTTCTCGATACAATTTTTGAAGCATACGACTTTTTCATAATTCAAGCTTGTTTGGGGTTTAACAGTTACTAACTACCTGCTTTTTTATACTTTCAAAATTTTCATTTAGTATACATGTATTGATATAATATTACAGATATTCGCCTTAATTTAATCCTCTCAAATGAATTTTTGAAAGCGACATGCATGCTTACATTATTATCACTACCATAACTCTCCAGGCAAGTACAAGAAAAAGTCTTGTTTCCGTTAAAAATAAAAGCGGGACCGGTTAAACCTCCTGCTTCCACCAGCCCCGCCTCTATCTTATGGCTACTACTTCCAATAAATAATAAGTTAGTGACCTAGCTTATCTGGATTCCCTGGCCTGAGTGGAATTTCCATTTTCATCGGTTTGCGAAGCCAAAATATATTGCTCTACCACTATTTCCCGATCGAAATCCACCACCCACTCACCGTCAGCATCAACTTCTACCTCTTCATAAGTAATAACCTGTGGCGGTCCAGGCCCATCAGCTGGCTCGAGAAGCACCACCTCCACCTTGCTTCCCGCTTCCGCAGTTCCCTGAACCACACCCGTATCCCAATTAACAGCGATGATTTCAAGCGCCGTTACCACGTGGGTCATAGTTAAAACGCCATCGTCCACGGTAACCTCATCGCCTGCCTCAACCGCAAGGTCTTCAACACGGAAGTTGCCGTGTCGGTCGGTAGTGTCGGTAGCTTCTTCCACACCGTTGATCTTGATGGTAATTACCGCTTCGCGATCCCAGTCATGGCCATAAACTATATCGCTTTTGGGAACAACGTATAAAGCAGGATCAGGAACATTCCAGTATTCCACGGTGGAATTGCCCTGCTCATCGGTCACCATGGCATGACCGTATTCTCCCGGCTGGAGATCATGCAACAAATCTTCGCCTTCGGCGTCAGTGTCACCAGGCACCGAAAAATCAGCACTCCATTCGCCGAAGTCATCTCCCACCGCCTCTACAAGGCGGGTCGGATGCGGCCACTCCTCATCATCAAACACCATTACTTCCACTGTAGACCCAACCGGCGCAGTGCCTGACACGATATCGTTTTCAGCATCTACCACTTCCACTGACAGGGGAACCACCGCATGGCTGCTAGAATCTACGCCATCATCGACCGTAATCACATGACCGGGCTCAAACAGGTAATCGACCATGCCCAGGAAAAATTCAAAATTGCCTTCCGGGTCTGAATGAGCGGTTTCATCCACTACCGTGTCATCACCGTCTTGAATAGTAATGGAAATTTCAGTATCGGGAGCCCAGTTGAACCCATCTACCGAGTTATTAATAAGATTGGCCAGAAAATGTGGCGGCTCCGGGATATCAATATCCTCAGCAGGCTCGATTCTGACCAGGGCGTAGAGGGCATCTTCACCACTGTGGCCGGAAGCCTGGCTGGTAATTTTCAACAGCATCGGGTGCCACTCTCCGTGTTCTTTCCAGTACTCGATCCAGTCTTCCTCGGCAATATTCAGGACACCGCTGACGGTAACATGAACATGGTGGGGGTTCTCCTCACATGGCTCCACGTTAGTCACGGCCAGATCGCATGCCCCCATGCCTTCATGCAGCTCCACAGCAAAATCTTCCACTGATACCTCTTCCAGATACTCGCCAACAATTAAGCCCACTTCCAATGTTTCATCAAATGCTACGTCATGTTCCCCATCATAAAGATCAACCTGTAAGTAGTCCGGATGGGCAAAACTGCCGCCTTCCGGCGTGCGCTCATCTATCATATTCTGCAGGAGATTTTCCATATCCGGGGATACTGCCTTTTCGCCACCGAAGATGGTAAAATGGGTTCCCCAGAAAACCACTTCACCCAGATAGCCCTCGGTAACTTCCGGGAGGGAATTGACATAAATAATCGGCTTTGTATAGGGATAAGCGGACACACCGACCGCATCCGCCAGGTTAAAGCCGCCGACAATGGCAAAATTGTCAAAGTGTAAGTCAATATCTTTTAAAAACTCAATATTAGTTTCAAAGCGACATGCACCGGCAAGGCGAGTAATCGATGCCGCCATATCGGCCAGCTCACCGTAAACGGCGTCGCTAACTACAGCTTCGCCTCCAACTACGTAAATATTTTCGATGCCCAGCTCCTGAATAGCATTTTCGGTGACCTCCGGCACTTCATCTTTGCTTACCAGCAGGATCGGGTAACCCAGCATTCTGGCCCGTGGACCGGCCACCATGGAATCGGCCGGCGCTCGGCCGCTTACCACCAGGGCAGTATCCACCTCGGCCTCACCCTCATCTGCAATCAAGGCCGCCGTATCATAACGATCGTCGCCTGCCACCCGGTCTACCTCCAGATCTAAGGCTGCCAACTCCGCTTCTACTGATTCAGAAACTGCCGCGACCCCACCCAGGATGTAGGCGTTCTCTGCCTCAAGGGTTCCTATGGCTGCTTCCACATCGGCGGGCAGGGCTTCCGTTCTGGTAAGCAGGATTGGAGCATCCAGTACCCCCGAGAGATAACTGGCCGCCAGCCCGTCCGCCCACTGCCCTTTATCATCACCGCGAGCGATAATTACGTTTTCAGCCCCATCCGGAAAGGCATCCAGCGCTGTTATTGCTGAAGTCTCATAGCGATCTGCACCGGCCACACGCCGAACCTGTTCCTCCTCTGCCAGGGCCACACCGGCAAAAATAGTTGCCAACATTACTACCGCGGTCAATAAAACCATACTTTTTTTAAAAATGCTGTGATTACTCAATTGTATTTTCCTCCTTTCTATTATTGGTCTTTAATTCTACCCTTAACCTCCACTGCCTCTGTTTCCCCACCCCCTCCACAACAGTTTAACCCGTCCAGCCACAATAGCAGCACAAATGCTTTTTCCGCCTTCTTCTTAATAATTTTAAAAATACATAGCCTGATTACTAATTTTACTAATCGAGTTTGGTCGGTTTGCTAAATACTTAAAAAAATATTATTATCACCTAAGAAGAGAAATGTCTGGCAAAGAGTAATAAGAAATCCACTAAAGAATACAAAAGAGAGATAATCAAGTTAGAAGCAGTTACAGGTAATAAACCCTCGGAAGTAGCAGCAAAGGAGCTTGGAGACAGTACTACCTCAGGGAGAAGATAGATTGGGAAATACAGTATTTATGGTAATAATGCCTTCCCTGGCAAAGACAATTTAAAACTGACTGACTAAACAGAAAGCATTAGAAACAGAATACAAAGACTTATTTGCACCTGGTAATCTCAGTTGCATATTTTTGGCTTTATTTTCAAACATTTTTTTAATTATAATATTTTTTCTACAGAAAGTAAACTGTAACTATCAAAACCCCCACATTGAGCTTCAACATGGGGATTTTTTTCTTTAAATTAGAAGATTACTTTTTTAGGTAGCATTTTAGAGAAAATGCTTTTTCCAAAATAATAATTCACCTAAAGCCTCTTTATACTTCCTAAAAAAGGAGAGGTGGAGGATAAAACCTTTGGTCGATGCCTACCAGCAAAGAATCAAAAACAAAACTTCCCATCCGATTCAGGGGTTAATAATACAGGTATTTTAGAGAAATTAGAAAGCCGCTAGCGTTAAAAATCCCCCGCCTAACCTTCAAGGCGGGGGAACATTTAT
>CAZXDQ010000168.1:0-4870 GCA_964639405.1 uncultured Syntrophomonadaceae bacterium
ATCAAAGGCGTCTCCTTGGGAATCTTCAAAAAGCTTGTGCTCTAAAAAGTGGGCTACCCCCTCCGGAATCCTAATTATTTCCCCGTTAACCTCAAAGCAGTTGTCGATGGAACCAAAGTGAGTAGAAAACACCGCGTATTTCTTTTGATATCCCTTTTTAGGAAGAATATAGGTTTCTAGCCCGGGACCAGTAGGTATATAATAAACTTTTTCCTGCAAAATCGGATCTTCCTTTTCTTGCAACTTTATTGCTCCCATTTCCTACTCTCCTTTCTCCCCTCTTAGCAAATAAATGGTGTCCAGCACCACCTTTTGAGCCACTTGAGCTACTTCTTCTTTATCAACTCTCTTCAAATTATCCATAGCCTCTTCTATAGTATGTTTCCTTCCTCCCACATGAGCATCCAAATAGAAGTTTATTAGCTTCCCTGGATTATCTTCTTGAACTCGCAGCTGATTTAACAATCCCCGCCTGGTATTTTCCATTTCCGTATCGGTAATGTTGCCTCTAGCAATTTCTGCCACTTGTTCCTTCATGAGCTCCATAACCCTTTGATACTGGGCACTGTCGATGCCTGCCACCATCAACATTATTCCTTTATGCCTTTCTAGCTGGGAGAATACGAAATAAGCCAAGCTGAACTCTTCCCTAATCACTTTGAAAAGCTTGGAATGGGGGAATCCCCCCAGTATCCCGTTAAAGAACAGTTGAGGATAAAAAAGGGTATGATTATAATCCAGGTTGGTGCGATAACCCATCACCAGTTTGGCTTGATGGAGGGCAGGAAAACTTTCTTCTTTAAACTTGGGAGACTCATTCACTTTTACATATACCTCGGTGGGAGTAATTGCTATCCCGGTTGGTTCTCGGGGAAAATCAAAAACTTCTTCAATAAAAGACTCGGGATTATTTAGATTCGCAGGCCCTACCATGTATACATCTAAGGGGTTATTCTTAATTAGCTCCAGGTAATAATGGTATAGCTGCTGGGAGGTAATCTTCTTTAAGTTTTCTTCATCCCCGTACTTAAACACTCGGTACCGCTCTCCCCGGCACATTTCCTGGATGCACTGCTCCATTGCGTATCGAGCTTTATCGTTAATTATCCCGCGGATCTCTTTGTAAAGTTGATTCTTTTCCTGTTCCACATAAGAGGGACTAAAACCCCCTTCCTCTATCAGGGGCTCCCCCAAAACACTCTTCAACAATTTCAAGCCTCCCCGAAAAAATTCTTGATTAGACAGATAATCAGGGCGCACCAGCTCTAAAGAAAAAGCAATAAGGTGCCTTTCACCCTTTTTACCCACTTCAGTGGATAATTCTGCGTCATAAAGGTTCTCCATTTCCCGGTGGAGGCTCAAACTGTTAGGGTAACTCTGGGTGCCCCTTTCCAATACTGCTGGAAGTAAAGCGGTACTAGAAGCAAACTCGGAGGTTAAGTCTTGATGCAAATATGCATGTATAGTGAGGGTTTTAAATTTTTCCACAGGCAAGTAGCAGAAGCGTATCTGGTTAGAAAGCTCTTTTTCTATAGGAATAGTCAAGCAATAGTCCCTCCTCATCCAGTAATAACTATAAAAACATAACAGCTACAGTTAACTATTTTTACTTCCATAAAACATGTCAATAATCCTCCCCTTACATGGCTCATTGTTTACCTTTGATTCACCCGGGTATGGTTGACTCCCCACTGAAAAGCATGCTATTATAATTAAACAAATTAGGCGCCCGTGGTGAAAGGGATATCACGCAGGCCTCCGGAGCCTGAAGTCGGGGTTCGAATCCCTGCGGGCGTACCAAGCAATAACGCTCTCTATTTAATTGGTTACTCATTTTAAGCTCCTGGGTGATTCCCGGGAGCCTTTTACTGCTCTTATCCAGTTCTTGCAGTCAAAAAACTTCATACAATTTTCGAGGCACTGAGGATAGACTTTCGGGAGAATTTCCCCGAACTATTAAGGTGTCTTCAACATTTGCCGCTCCCCAGTGGGGAATGATTAGCTTGGGCTCTACACAAACCACCATATTCTTTTGAAGAGGCTCCTTTACACCTTCCATCAAAGCAGGAGGTTCGTCCAATTCTACGCCAATGCCATGACCAATATAGTTGCCCTGCATATCCCCGCATCCCTGCAAATAATGTTCCACCTGTAAACTTTTAGCCTTTTCTAGGGCAGAAAAATAGACTTCTTCTGCTGGAACTCCTGGAATTAACTTAGTCAAAGCATTCTGCATGATTTCCTCTACGGCTTGATATCTTTCCCGAAGCAAAGAATCAGCTTTGCCTACCACATAAGTACGAGCAGTATCATTGTGGTATCCTCCCGCATGAATACCAATATCAAGGACCACCTGGTCTCCCTTTTCTAATCTTTCTTTAGAAGCCCCCCAAGGCAGGTGAGAACCTTCTCCTTTGCCCGTTACTGTCATGGCTAAACCTGAAATCTGCCAGGCAGTTTTGCTGCCTGCCAACACTCCTTCATGGGAAGATACACCATCCCACCGGCGATGAAAATTTACCGCTTCTGCTCCACCTTTTCTTACAGCGCGGTAGACCTCAAGCGCCAATTCTTTCTCAGTGATTCCTGGTCTGAGATTCTCCATAACTGCGCGGTGGGCTTCCTTAAAAACTTCTGCCGCATCTTTTAATCTTTTAATCTCCGCTTCTTCTTTAATCATCCTCTGTTGTAAAATTAAAGGTGATACGTTAACCAGTTCAAACTTAGGAAAATATTGTTGCATACGTAAATACAGGCGGGCTGGCAAAATATCCAAAGCTACCCCCAGCTTCCCCCCCTGCGGAAACCTATCCAGTAAAGATTCATAAATGGGTTCAAAGCCAGCCGCTGAAATTAGATTTTCTAAACAAGTCTCCTGCCGGACAAAATCAATGGCTCTTCTGACAAAAAGAACAGGAGAACCTTCTTGAGGCACCAACAAGTTACAAGGCTGAGAAGTTCCAGCATAAAAGTAGAGGTCTCGATGATAAGAAAGCAAGGCAGCTTCTATACCATTGTCCTTAAGCAATGCCTGCAATTGATGATACCGCATCTTGACACCTCCATTCTTTAATCAAACAAAAATAGTCCGAAATATTTCGGACATCCATTAAATACTGCTTTAAGATAATCTCAGCACAGATTAGCCCATCCCTTAGAAAAGAGACCACCAAAAGCTTTTAGGGGATAATTTTATTTAGAGAATATTCCAATATTCCTTCTGCCCCTACTTCTTTCAAACGCCCAATTAATTCTTTAACTTCCCTCTCTTCTACTATGGTCTCCACAGCTACCCATCCCTCTTCATAAAGATTAGATATGGTAGGCCTCCTCAAGGCAGGGAGCATTTCCATAGCCACTTTTAAATTTTCTTCACTAATATTCATCTTGAGAGCCACTCTTTTCTCTGCAGTAAGGGCACCCTGAAGTAAGGTCACCATGTGCTCTATTTTTTTCTTTTTCCAGGAGATTTTCCAACTATTATGATTAACCACTACCCTGGGAGTGGAAACCAATATAGTATCTATAATACGTAGGTGGTTGGCCCTCAAAGAACTTCCCGTTTCGGTTAATTCAGAAATAGCGTCTGCTAACCAGGGAGGCTTAACTTCCGTGGATCCCCAAGAAAACACTACCTGGGCCTTGATATTCTTTTGTTCCAAATACTGGCGGGTGTTGTGGACCAGTTCGGTGGCAATCTTTTTGCCTTCCAGTTCCTCCACCCTGGTTATAGGAGAGTCATATGGAACTGCCAAAACCAGCCTGACTGGACGCATTCCGCTCCGGGAGTAAGTTAATTCAGCAACTTCTTCTATTTCTTCTGATCCTGCTTCTTCTAGCCAATCTTTACCGGTAATACCTACGTCCAACACCCCGTCTTGGACGTATAGGGGAATTTCTTGGGGCTTGATTAAAGTACATTCCATTCCTTCATCATCTATAATTGGAAAATAAGAGCGTGCCTCCACACTTATACGGTAGCCCGCCTTCCGAAAAATCTCCAAAGTAGGCTCTTTTAGACTGCCAGTGGGCAGTCCCAGTTTTACAATTTCCAAATTTCAGCCTCCTATCCCCGAAAGTAAAATCATTTATTGAAAGTAATCCAGGGGATTAACTCGATTGTTTACGCTTCCCCTATGTATTTCAAAATGCAGGTGTACCCCAGTAGCCCTTCCAGTATCTCCCATGTAAGCTATCATTTCACCCTTACCAACTGTTTCCCCCACTCTCACCAGGTTTTTATCATTATGAAGGTAGCGGGTGTAGTAAGTAGTACCATTAATATTATGTCTAATCTGAATATAATTTCCAGCAGCCCCGGAATGTCGTTCTACTCGATCAACAGTCCCCCCTTGAGCTGCTAGAATAGGTGTTCCTCGATTAGAAGCAATATCTATTGCCCGATGAGCAGCATGGTATCTCTGAGTAATAGTGCCTCCTCCTTCCACCGGCCACTGGAATGGTCCCGAAGAAGGAGGAGCACTTCCTCTGGAAGAAATGGAAGCAGTTCTAGTACCTATTAATTTTACCTCATTTTTAGGTTTTTTCAATATTTCCTGATCAATCTTTTCCCGTTTAACTTCTTCCTCATTCTTTGTTGTTATTTTATAGGTTATTTCTTTTAAACCTTCTTCCCCTTCTTCCTTGATCTCATTTTCACCTTTCGGAAGGCTGGAATCTTCTTTCTCCTCTACCTGGTAGTCTATAGTTTTTTCCTCTTTAACTTCTTTGGTTACTTTTACTGTAACCAGAGGATCACCCATTTCATAATCTGCCCCACCTCTATCTTGCCCACGAGAAGCAATAGTTAATCTGTCGTTTCCTTTTCCTAATAGGTAATCCACCGCCTCTTCTACCGATATGATATCAT
>CAZXDQ010000169.1:0-4867 GCA_964639405.1 uncultured Syntrophomonadaceae bacterium
CGACGTCATCGTCACCGACAACATGTTCGGGGATATTATCACCGACCTGGGGGCCATGGTCCAGGGGGGTATGGGCATTGCCGCGGGCGGCAACCTCCATCCCGGGAAAAATGCCATGTTCGAACCCATCGGGGGCTCCGCTCCCAAATACGCCGGCCAAAACCTGATCAACCCCCTGGCTTCCATCGCGGCAGCATCCATGCTCCTGGACTACTTAGGAGAACAAGAAGCCGCCCAAGCAGTGGAAAACTCCATCGCCCAGGTATGTCAGCACCACCTGGAGAGCTTGAGCGCAGGGAAAATGGGCTACACCACCAGCGAAGTAGGTGACCTGGTGGTTAAATACCTGTAAATAACTTCTAGCAGTTCACGATTACAGTAGTATACCCTCATTCGGCCTCCATGGGCAATCACCATCCAGGAAGAAGCGAGCCATAGAAGAACCACCCATGGAGGAACCACATAATGGAGGAACCACATAATTACTGAGGGCAAAGTTTCGAACTTAGAACTTATGGGGGAACCAGGGGCTGTAAAGTAAAATTGTGGGTGATGCCTGGCAGGGACATAGAAGAAACCACCAGAGGATGCCCGCCGCATTAACCCGGAGGTTCGTGGGAAATGCGCACCCTCCCGGTAGCAGGGGTTACAATTATGTAAATGCGATCTCCTTCCCTGTTGCGCAGCCCTACGGTACCGCCCCGGTTGGGGGCTCCTGAGGGGAGGAAATAGAGCTCCCTAACCCCAAACCTCCCGTCGTATTGGGGAAAATTCACCCAGGCGTAATCTATGCCCTGGGGAAGATAAAAGTTCTCCCTGCCGGAAGGAAAGTCGGTGCGGTAGCGATCCCCGTACAGGTAAAAATGAAGGCGGCAATTCTGGCCGGTAGTTACTGCCTTTTGCTGGGCCAGGCGAAAATGGTTGGCTAACTGCCGGGCTTCCGTTGCCAACTCCTGGCGTTCCATCATATACCCGAACCTGGGGATAGATACTGCCATCAGCACACTAATTATGGCCAGCACCAGCAAAATTTCCAGCAGAGTGTAGCCTCGCTGCCCCAGGGGTAACCAAGAAAAAGAGAAGATTGCCTTGGAGCCGGACTTTATGAACGAACCAGCACCATAAAACTCCTTACCAGAAAACTCCTTGTTTTTTACCATAATCCCCCGGGCAGACTAACCAGCCAAAAATATACCCGTCAGCCCACTATTCCTCCTCCTCGGTCCCTTCGCCATCCAACTCTTCTTCTATCTCTTCTAAGGAAACCTCCTCTTCAGGATCCCCTTCGAAAAAGATCAACCTGCCACTCAGCTGCAAATCCACGCTGTCTTCCCGCCTCCAGGAAATATCGGCTATTTTCAGCAGGTGGGGGAAATTCTCCAGTTCCTGCAAGAGTGCTATACTGGAATTAAGAGAGCTTTGAATACCAAGAGAAAAACCAACCATAACTAGTTCTTCTTCCCTTTCTACCCCATCGGCACTTAAGGAGGTCACTTCCACCGGATTGTCCTCCAGGGTTTCTTCTAAGTTCCTAAACACCCGGGGCATAGCCCCCACCGGGGGTAGTAACTCGGCCAGTTCTTCTTTGTCTTCAGCCCTTTCTTCCAGTTGCTCTTCTATCAGCGGCTTTTGTTCCAGCCGTTCTTCCAATATTTCCACTTCCTGCTGCACCTGGACCTTTTCCTGTTGCAAAACTTGAAAGTCTTCCCAGAAGGGGCTTAGCAGAAAAATCCACACCAGGTAGCCTCCACCCAGTACTGCTGCAATCAATAAAAGGACCTTTTCTCTTTTCGATAAACCTTGGTTTTCTCTATCCATCCTCTTCCTGCTCCTCTGCCCAATTTTCTAACACTGCCACAATGGAGAAAGAATACTCCTCCTCCCCTTCTTTGACTATACTCTCATAGGAGGCTCCCTCTAAAAACTCCATATCTTCCAGGTCCTGCACAAATAAAGCCACTTCCTCCATGGAATCGCTCCTGCCGGAAAGGGATACCCCTCCTCCTTCCCGGGAGGCACTGACCTGGTTCACCTGGGTTTCCCCTCCGGAAACATCCAGTATGCGGGTCAAATAACGGCTCCACGCAATACGCCTCTCCTCAAATTCTTCTCGTAAGCTTTCCCTCTGCTCAATCTCCTCCAGCGTCCTTTCCATTTCTTCCAAAGGCTCCAGCTGTTCCTGCATTTCTTCTCTTTCCGCCGTCAAGCGGGAAAGTTCCCGTTCCGTTTCGACTTTCTCCACGTAAAGATAGCCAAAACCTCCAGCTACCGCCGTTACCAGCAGGATTACCGCCACTATGAGCAAAACCCGGGGGAAATAAAATTCCCGGGCTACTACAAATTCTCGGGGACGCAGATCAATCTGTCGCTTCACCGGAGCCACCCCCTTAAGGCTAACCCGCTGGCTACGCCCAAAAGGGGACCGTGCCTGGCCAGTTCTGTAGGGTCAAAGTTATTATTCCTTTGGAATAACTGCAGGGGGTCAAACAATCGAGTGCTGGTGTTAATGCCCTCTTCCAAAAAAGAGGCCAGTTCCTCGATAAAAACCCCTCCTCCGCAAAGGAGCAGGGCGTCAATCTCCTTTTCCCCGTGAGACATATTGTAGAAGAAAAACTCCAGGGAACGTTGTATCTGGTCTAAAAGCTCCTCCGCCATCTCCTGCACTTCTTTCCACTGAAAAGGATCCCTGCCAAAAACCAGCCGGCGGCTCTTCTCCAGATCCAAGCCCTGGGCTTCTGCCACCCGATCTTCGAAATGCTTGGTGCCCGTGTTGATAGTCCGGCTGAAAGCGTAGGTGCCTCTTTCCATAAAGAGCAGAGTACTGAAATCGCCCCCTATATCCAGGATCAAGTAGTTAGAATCCTGGTAGTGCTGGGACAGGTTGTTCGCTTCTTCACTTTTCCCTTCCCCACTGTGGAACGCCATGCCTATAACCCGCTGCAGAGATAAAGCTTCGATCTCCACCGCTTCCGGATACAAACCGGCCCGGGTTACCGCTTGCAGGTAACCGTTTACCACTTCTTTGGGCACCGCCACTAAAACTACTTCCAGGGCAGTCTTGCCTTCCACCGTGCGCTCTCCCAGGGTGAAATAATCCAAAACCACATCCTCCAGGGGCATCATGATATGCTTTTCCGCTTCCCAGCGCACCGCGTTGGGCAATTCCTTGGGTGCCATTTTCGGCATGAACACCTGGCGCAAGATCTCTGTCTGGGGATTAATACACATGTTAACCCGTTTGGTGCGAAAGCGTTGGCTTCTAGACATCCACCGTAAGCGTCCGGAGAGAAGAGACAGGTCTTCCACTTTTCCTTCCTCTACCGCCCCTTCTGGCACCTGGTTTATCCGGTACTTCTCCAGTTGAGGATATCCGCCATGGTTCCTCAATTGAACCATTTTAATCTGCTCACTGCCCAGATCCAGCCCTATATTGGAAGTTTTCTTCTTAACCCGCCCTTTAACAGGTCCCTTGAACATTACTTCATCTAAGGGGGGTAAAACCTCCGTACCCTGCTCCAGCCTCTGTTCTTCCGTTGCTGCATTAACTTCTGCATCTTCCCTATTTTCGTCCATCCCCTATTCAAGCACCCCCTGTGTGCGGCAAATGGCCTATTCATGCTGCTCATAATACAGCAGGTAACCTTTTTCGCCGCTAAGCGTTATTCCTTTTCCATTGTTTTCTTTAAAACCCTCAATCTCGGGATCATTGTTCAACAGTATTCTGTTCTCGTAAAGATGTTCCTGATCCCCTTTATTGCACTTGATTTCGTATTTTAATAAGGGCTTCTTCGTGTCTTCATTAACAATCTCCAGCTCCACCTGTTCCACCACTTCGTCAGTAACAGAAGCCCCAGACTTAACCAGAGAGCGATTCTCTATTTTAAAATAATCCTCTCCCTCGTTATTACCTTCCTTCACTTCCAGGGACACAGCATTTCTCAGTTCCCCTTTAAGGTGTTCTCCCACCAGCCGGGCATTCTGCTGTAAATTGGCCCGAGTGGTCCCATCATCAAAAGTCCTCATCCCGGAAAAAAACAAGGAAAAAACCAGGGAAGTCACCATGCCCGCTATCAGAAGAGCTATGAGCAGTTCTATTAGGGTAAGGCCCTTTTCGCTGCTTATTATATTTCTCATTCACCCATTACTCTCCCTCTGTGCCTCTGATGAAAGAAGTTAACTCCACGTGCCTTTCCCCATCTTGATAGAAAAAGACTATTGTAACCTTATACCCCTTTACATCTTCTTCATTTTCCATTGGTTCAAAATTTTCCTCTACGGAGAAATTAAAGTCAGCCTCTTTAGGAGGAGTGTGTAAATCATTCTCGCTACCTTCGATGTGCTCTCCCTGGTACTCATCTACGCCTTCTTTTAGAGTACCAACTATATCGGGATCACCCTCGAATGGGAAAGGTTGTTCGGCGTACAGCTCTTCCAACTGCTCCGCGGCTTTTGCCTTGGCCTCATCCCTGCTCCCGTAACTGTATATGTTGGCAAAAGTAACCCCAAACAGTGGCATAAAAGCCACTACGATAATCCCCAATATGGCCAGGGCTATCATAACTTCTATGAGGGTTAACCCTTTTTGTTCTTTAAAACTCATTTTGGCTGACATACTACCACCTGCTTCTCCAGAAACTTTAATTATTATAAAGCTAACAGATACCAAATGGTGCTTTGTTGGTGTATTTATAAATACTTAACTCTTTCCATGCCTTCATTAGTCAAAATTAAATTTTTATATAAGTAATATTGTCCTTCTTTTACCTTCTTCTAACATTATTTCCACGTTCTGTTCCAATCTTCAACGTCGCCTTTTTGCTCATTAGACGGAATACATATACCCTCTTCAGGTATTTTATAAGCACCT
>CAZXDQ010000170.1:0-4860 GCA_964639405.1 uncultured Syntrophomonadaceae bacterium
TTTATATAATATCGTTATACGATATCGTTTTTCGATATAATTGGCGGCGGGGAAGTCTTGAAAGCTGAAAAACGGGTGTTGAGAAAATTATTCCTGGGATTTATCCAGGTTCATATTCTCTATCAGGCCATGGAGGAGGTAACATAAGATAATGGAAAGCATTTTGGCTATTGATGTAGGAGGCGGCACCCAGGATATTCTGCTGTATCAACCGGGGATCAACATGGAAAATAATACTAAGCTGGTACTCCCTTCTCCCACCCAGATCGCAGCCGAGAAAATCAAAAACGCCACCCAGGACAGAAAAGATCTTTTTATCCACGGATACCTGATGGGGGGTGGACCTACTTCCCGAGCCATAAAAGAACATCTCAGGGAAGGTTTGCACGTCTATGCCACCAGGTCAGCCGCCCTCACGGTAAAAGACGATTTGCATAAAGTGGCTGCCGAAGGAGTTAAGATTGTTGATCACCCTCCTGCCGGCTGCGCCTCCATAGAATTCAGGGACGTAAACCTTCAATCCTTAAAACAAGCTCTGGAACCCTTCGGAATAGTTCTTCCTTCTACCATTGCCGTAGCAGTCCAAGATCACGGACATTCCCCCCAGGGAAGCAACCGCCAGTTTCGTTTCTCCCATTGGGAACAGTTTTTATCCCATGGAGGGCACTTGAGCGACCTTCTCTATGACAAAAACAATTTACCCGACTATTTCACCAGAATGAAAGCAGTCATGGAAAGTTGCAGAGAACAAGCTAAGAAGATTTGGCTCATGGACACCGGAGCAGCTGCTATTATGGGGGCAATGGAAGATCCCCGGGTGCACAAAGCTGTAAAGGAGCAGGGCAGTTTGCTGGTTAATGTGGGAAACCAGCATACCATAGCTTTCTTGACAGCTGGCAATCGAGTTTTCGGTGTCTTTGAGCACCATACCGGTTTGCTAACCGAGGAGAAACTATTGGATTACCTGCAGCGTTTCAAAAAGGGCAGCCTTTCTCATCAGGAGGTTTTCCAAGATCAAGGACACGGGTGCGCCATCCAAGAAGAAGCTGGAAATTTCTCTTTTGATTTTACTGCAGTGACCGGTCCCCGGAGAGGATTAGCCTCTAACTTGGGCTACCTGGCGGTTCCTCACGGAGACATGATGCTCTCCGGCGCTTTCGGTCTGGTTAGAATGAGTAATACGGAGTAGTATAAGAAGTTATGAACATGTAAATAAAAGGAATATATTGCCAGGCTACAAAAATTCTAGAGAGCAATTTATTTTGGTTGCAAAACCCGGCAAAATTGGATACGATTGTTTTAAACAGGTGTTTGAGGTAAATAACTTCATATGAGGAATAACCTTTATGGATAACTTTTTTGAGCTTGTAGAGCATATGGGGCGCCGGGGATATTCGTTATTCTCCCAATTTTTTGCTTATATGGAAGAGGTTTTGTTACCCTTAGAAATAAATCTTGCATGGTTCACCCTCATAATTCGAATGGCATTTCCTCTGCTGGCAATTATTATCTTTTTACGCTGCGTGCTTCCTCTCCTTCAGGATGCCAGGTACAGCACCGTATGGGGATATCTCACCTTGAACGATGGCACCAGCCTCCCCCTCAAACACTGGGAAAACTCCATTGGACGCGGCAATACATCCGATCTGGTCTTGAACTACCCCTATATTTCCCGTAATCATGCCGTTCTCTTTTTCCGGCGGGGGAAGGTTTTCATCTCGGATCTGGGCTCGAAAAACGGGGTGGCAATTAACAGAAAAAAGGTTGAAAAAACCGCCCCTGTCAATAGCGGAGATGTTATCTCTTTTGGCGGGGTGGAAGCCGAGGCCAACATTAATGAACAGCCTGCTGCCAAAGCTGCATCCAAAGGTAGCCATAAGGTCCCTTCAAAGCTAGCTTCAAGGGGAAGGCGGATCCATAGCGGTACTACCTTTTTCCTGATAATACTTTTTCAAATTCTGGGTAGTTTTCAAGTGTGGCTTTCTGCCGGATTTGCTCTGGAGCCAGGAATTTTGCAAGCTTTCATGGGATTTATCCTCGCCGAATGGGTATTCATTGCTTTTCTGCGGTGGCATAGCCGCAGATACATTGAATTGGAACTGCTGGGCCTTTTTCTAAGCGGCCTCAGCTTGTTGGTAGTTGCTTCCGTTACCCCGGAAGCCCTGTTTATTCAGCTCATTTCCATAATTATAGGAATGGCAGTTTATGTGGGACTCAAATTAAGTATACAAAACCTGGAGAGGGCAAACGTATTGAAAAAAGTATTTATGGGAATTGCCCTGGTGCTATTGGTTTTGACCTTGATATGGGGCGAAACCCGACATGGAGCACAGCGATGGCTGGACCTGGGTTTTATATCGTTTCAACCTTCTGAGTTGGTGAAAATTGCTTTGGTGATGGCAGGGGCGGCCACCCTGGATCGGCTGCTTACCACCCGCAACATGACTGCCTTTATTGGTTTCGCCGGCATTTGCATTGTTTCTTTTGTGCTGATGCGAGATTTTGGTACGGTGGTGGTCTTTTTTGGCGCTTTTATAGTAATTGCTTTTATGCGTTCTGGTGACTGGCGTTCCATCGCTTTGGTTGGAGCAGGAGGATTGCTCGGGGTTATAACTGTCGCTTCTTTCATGCCCTATATTACGGCTCGCTTTGCGGTGTGGGGAAAGGTGTGGGAACATGCCCATTCTTTGGGTTACCAGCAGACCCAAACCATGATTGCTACTGCCAGTGGTGGGTTGCTCGGGGTAGGCGGCGGGAATGGACACTTAGGGCGCATTGCCGCTGCCGACACCGATCTGGTATTTGGAATCTTAAGTGAAGAATGGGGGGTGCTGGTAGCAGTTTGTTCAATTTTAATCCTGGCTTTTTGCGGAGTGTACGCCCTCTTTCTGATTAAAAACGCCCGTTCTTCCTTTTACGCTATAGCAAGCTGCGGTGCGGCTGCTATTATATTAATTCAAACTACTTTAAATGTGCTCGGATCATTAGACCTGCTGCCCTTAACGGGAATCACCATACCTTTTATCTCCAGGGGCGGTACTTCCATGATCGCCTCGTGGGGGCTTTTGGCATTAATCAAGTCGGCTGATCATCGTTCCCGTCCTTTTGCCAAGCAAATTCCAAAACAAAGAGGGTCGTAGAAATGAAAGTGATGTTAACTCGTTCAATGGTGCTGTTGGTTTTCTCCTTGTTACTAATAGGAGGAGTGGTTTTGTTCGCAGTCAATTTTTTAACCAATGCTGCTCGTTGGGCGCATTTTCCCACTAACCCCCACTTGTATGAAGACGGAGAGTGGGTTTCCTCTGCCACCATTTACGATAGTACCGGGGAAATGCTGGTCAATATGGAGGGTTCAAATCGGCAGTTTCACCAAAATCACGATATACGCACTGCCCTCATGCATGCCACCGGTGATAGTAATGACCACGTAGCTACAGGGGCCCAGGTTGCTTTTAGGCCCCGGTTGAGCGGATGGAGCCTGGTCAATGGTTTATTCAATCTGGAGGAGACCACCCCTCCCGGAGAAGACCTAACTTTAACCCTGGATGCGAACCTCTCGGCAGTGGCTTATCGAGAATTGGCGGGACGTAGGGGGGCAGTGGGAGTGTATAACTATGAAACCGGGGAAATCTTGTGCATGGTCAGCTCTCCTTCTTTCGATCCAGCCAATCCTCCCCCTGCAGCCGGCGAATCGGCAGAACTTGAAGGAGCCTTCATCAACCGTTTTCTTTCCGCCAACTACACCCCGGGATCGATTTTCAAGCTGGTGACTACTGCTGCAGCCATAGAGAATTTAGAAAACCTTCACGCAAGGCGCTTTCACTGCGAGCAAGTCAAGGAGGTGGGGGAAGATACTATTAGTTGTCTTTCCTATTGTGGAGAAATAAACTTGGAGGAGGCCCTGGCCAATTCCTGTAATGTGGCTTTTGCAGAAATTGCCCTGGAGTTGGGCGCGGACACCCTCCAGGAGTACGCCAATCTGGCGGGCTTCAACCAGGCGCTGGAGGTGGATGGCATCCCGACCGCTGCCGGGTTGATAGATGTCTCTGAAGCTGAAGGCGCCGATCTGGCCTGGGCGGGCATTGGCCAATATACCAACACGGCTAATCCCCTGAATTTCATGGCGTTAATGGGTGCTATAGCAAACGAGGGGAAACGGGTTGACCCCATTTTGTTAGAGAGGGAAGGGTTGTTTTCTTCTATGGCAGATTCTATTTTTGGCGAAACGCAGATTTTTGCCCCTTCCACCGCACAAAAGCTGCAGTGGATGATGAGGAACAATTTTGAAAGTTCTTTTGGAGAGGAGTACTACAGCCATTTGAAGATAGCTGCCAAATCGGGGACAGCAGAAGTAGGAGGAGACCAGGCACCTCATGCCTGGTACGCCGGATATATGGGCCGGGATGACTACCCCCTTGCCTTTGTAGTTATTATTGAGAACGGAGGTTCTGGAAGCAGGGTGGCAGCGCCGGTAGCAATAAACGTGTTGCAAAAGGCAGTAGAGCAACCCTAAAACCCCCCTGGCTCCCATCATTCTCTGGGGCAAGCCCCGACTGTTTTCAGACCCCCCTCAGGCGCCTGTCATTTTACTGGGAAACCCACCGGAACGCCGGATTATGTTAACTTTTGATGGTCCTGCGTCCCGGCTTTACTGTTGCTGCTGTAACAGGAAGAGTAAATTATTAATCCTTTCAGTGCTCAACAAATAATTTTAGGGCTATATTGGCGGCCCATGCTAATAGGAACATACTAGTATGCTATTGTCTTCGGGTTCAACTAATGCCTGGAAAATAGTGGCCTATTCCCTTCCATACTATACTTGTTCATCCTTTCTGGTTCCATCCAATTCCTTTTTGCTTT
>CAZXDQ010000171.1:0-2710 GCA_964639405.1 uncultured Syntrophomonadaceae bacterium
CCGGCGAAGACTGGATATGGTTTGAAAAAATTGTGGGTGAAGACAACGCCCGCCTTCCCCAGGCGCTTATATTTGCCGGGCATAAATTAAACAACGAAAGAATGCTGGCAAGAGGTCTTGAAGCTCTGGAGTGGCTCATATCTGTCCAAACCGATTCCACTAACAAGTATCTTTCCTTGATTGGCAATCAGGGTTGGTTAAGAGCGGGGGAAGAAAAAGAACGTTTTGATCAGAGGCCATCGGAAGCCAATGCCCTTATAGATGCCTGCCAGCAGGCTTATTTTGCCACCAAAGACCCACGCTGGAAAGAATCAATGGAGTGGGCCTTCAACTGGTTCTTTGGGAATAATGATTTGAATACCAGTCTTTATGATTTTAATACCAGCGGATGCTGTGATTGCTTGCAGCCTACAGGAGCAAACTCCAACCAGGGAGGCGAATCCCTGGGTTGCTTCCTCCTCTCATTGCACCGGATGCGTCAGGTAGCGTATAAACATGTTCTGCTGAACGGAGAAACTAATAATATGGATTGGATGACAGAATTACAAGTTAAATAGTTAAAATTACTTTATAGATGGAACAGGGGGCTTTCTTTTTGTGTTTCATTACTATTATCTTCAGAAAAGGAGTGATTCATAATGAAAATTTTGGTTTGCACGGACGGTTCTGAGCAAAGCCAAAAAGCTTTAGAAAAAACTTCTATGATTGCCAATGGGTGCAATGCCGATGAAGTAGCTGTAATTCATGTATACATTCGTACGCCCGATGTTAATTTTATAAACGGAATGGAAGCCTATTCTTTAAAAAAAGATGACATGGAACGCTTTAGAGCTATAGGAGAGCAGTATAAAGAAAAAGGTGAAAAAATTTTGGCAGAAGCCTTGAATTTTTTAAAAGAGAAGAACATAGAAGCACGTGCAATTTGTAAAGAAGGGCATCCTTCCCATACTATTGTCAATATAGCTTACGAGGAGGGATTTGACATGATTGTTGTTGGCAGCAAAGGACTTAGTGGTTTGCAAAAACTAATCCTGGGAAGTGTCAGTAATGCCATAGTTCAGGAAGCCCAAAATTGTAGTGTGCTTATAGTGAAGTAAGATTTCCCCCAATTTAGTTAAGCTTTATTATAACTACTCAGGCTTAAACTGTTATGACAGGGTGACGATTCCATAGTCTTCCTTTATTCTTGGCCTGGGTAGTTACGCTTTATTAATGAATGAAAAGGAGTGGGAATATGCATCTTATGGTAATGGTTTTAAATGAAACAAACAATTTAAAGGAGATTTTAGAAAAATTAAATGAAGTTGGCGTCGCTGAAGTTACTGTAATAGACTCCAGGGGCGTGGGTAGGGTTATTTGCGACAAAATACCTATTTTTGGTGGGTTACGCCAGCTTTTCAACGATTGCCGGTTTGAAAATATAACTGTGTTTTCAGTAATTGAGGAAGAAATGATCACTGAAGCAATAGAGGCTGTTGAAGCAGTCACCGGAAACCTGAATGTGGCAGGAAAGGGCATATTATTTACTTTTCCTCTTCAACAGGTTAGAGGAGTTGTTCCTAAACAGGACAAATTTCCATTCCTAAAACTTTAAACGAAAAACAAACTAAATTTTTGACTTTACTTGTGTTTGCTAACAGTTTGTAATGTGCATTGATATGTTGAAAACTTGAAAACATGTCACCATTTGTGGGAATGCTTATCGCCTGGATTTCCAAAGGGCGTACCGTAAGAGCATTGTTCACCATGCTGGAATCTTTCCCGCTGACGGAAGCATTATTAAGAGTTAGCCTGGCATTCGCACGCGGGGAATACCAGGCGGAAGGTAGTTCCCTCCCCCGGAGAGGATTCAACCTGAATCTCCCCGTCCATAGCCCGGGTCCATTCCCTGACCAGGGCCAATCCCAGTCCGCTGCCACCGGTTTTCCGATCCCTGGATTCGTCAGCCCGGTAGAAACGCTCAAATATATAGTCAAGTTTATCCGCCGGAATACCTTGCCCGGTATCCGAAATCTCTATAACGGCATAGTCGAGGCCATTGTTATTTTCCCGGGTAGTTATCGTCAGCTCGATGACGCACCCACTATCAGTATAATCAAGGGCATTATGGAGGAGATTTTTGACCGCAGCAAATAACAACTTCTCATCCCCCATCACAAACAGTTTATTGGGGGGTAATTGATAACTGAAGCTAATCCCGTTTTTTTCAACCAACGGGCTTACTGCAGCAACAAGTTTATTCCCCAGCTCCCGCAAATCAACCTCTCGCTTTTCCACCTCTGCCTGCTGGAAATCCACCAGGGACAGCCGGTGCAAATCTTGGATAAGGTGCTCCAGGCGTTCCACCTCCTGCAGGGCATATCCTATGTGTTCCCGGTTCGAAATTAAGACCCCGTCTTCAAAAGCTTCCAGGTATCCTTTAAGAGAAGTAACCGGGTTGCGAAGCTCGTGGGAAACATCCTGGGTAAGTTTTTTCTTGAGATAACTTGCCCTTTCTATATTAGCGGCCATTTGATTAAAACTTTCGGCCAGCTCGCGGACTTCCATAGGCCCGGTTGGGTAAGCCCGGGAAGGAAATTTGCCTTCTTTAATTTTTTCGGCATTTGCCTGTAAATGTTTAATTGGCTTGGATATGGATATAGAAATAGCCGCACTAATGACAGCCGCCAGTAATAAAGAAACTACACCGCCAATTATAATGCTGTCCCCC
>CAZXDQ010000171.1:2720-4844 GCA_964639405.1 uncultured Syntrophomonadaceae bacterium
GTCTTGAAGTCAAGCTCTGCGGGGGTGTAATAACCTGTTTCCCTACTACGATCGAGAGGGACAATGGTAATCTCTCCCGCCTGCTCACCATCTACAATTAATGGGTGCCTACTTTCACCGGGGAGGCCTTCAAGATCTTCCGCTAAACTCTCCATATCTCTCATTCCCCTGCGCATGTGGGGAGCATGGGTAACATGAACAACATTGCCAGCATTATCTTTCAGGATAATCATTAAGTTCTGGCTTCGGGCCAGGTGGTTAAGAGACATTAAATTTCGTCCCCTGACTGAATCAGCCGCGTAAATTTGGGTTGCTTCTTCTACCACCATTTCTCTTTCAGCCCGATCCACACGGGTTACAAACTCGGCAAACTCTTCTTCCAAACTCCAATTCATATAGAGCCCGGCTGACAGGAGCATACCCGCACTTAACAACCATAAGGCCAGAAAAAGGCGCATGAACAAACTGTTGAGCATTTTAACGCTCCTCCTCTCCGGGGGAAGATAAATCGAAACGATAACCTGAACCAAACACGGTTTTTACATAAGAAGGATTCTTGGGTTCGGGCTCTATTTTGCGCCTCAAATTTTTGACATGAACATCAATAGTACGGGGTTCCCCCTCCCACAGGTAGCCAAATATATTACCAGCCAGGTTCTCCCTTGAAAATACCTTCCCGGGGTAGGTAACAAGCACCTCCAGGATCTCGTATTCGGTGCGCGTCAACTCAATTTCCCCGCCGTGCCAATAAACTTTACGAGAAAAAGTATTTATGGTCAGGCCACCGCATTCAATAATATTTTGCTGAACCCTGCCCGAACTAATTTCCAGCCTGCGAAGCACCGTCTTTACCCTGGCCACAACTTCCCTGGGACTTACCGGTTTCACCAGATAATCATCCGCTCCCAATCCCAGGCCTTCCAGCCTTTCTTCCTCCTCCCCCTTGGCTGTTAACATGATGATGGGGATACTACTTGCCTGCCGCACTTTCCTGGCTATATCTTCTCCGGAAATGCCGGGCAACATGAGATCCAGCAGTATAAGATCGGGCTTCTCCCGGTAAAAAAGTTCCAGCCCCTGCCTACCATCCCGGCTGCTTGATACCGCATAGCCCTCCCGCTTTAAATAAGCCTCCAGGACATTCAGCACTCCTGCTTCATCCTCAATAATCAGAATACTGGTTTTGGGCTCCGGAATTTCCACTGCAATACCCCCATTTAACTGCAATAAATAACTGTAATCACCTAACATTTGGCAACATGGAAAAACCAAATTTAATTTGACTCTAATACTTTTCTTTATTTTAAATTAAAGGCATGACATTGTCATCTTTAAAAAAGAAGCGGGGAAAGCTATCCCGCTTCTTTTTATTTCCCGGTTCAACATTCCGGCTTCACATTTCAAATTGGCCATATTTATTCCTCTTCAACTCTGGCTTTACTATTGGCTATTCCAGCGGGCCCCACCATGACGCCGGCCAAAACCATTTTCCCCGTCAACATCTCGCAGTCGTTGCCCGAGCTCAAGTTTCATCTCACAGTTGCGGGGCCCATCTTCAGGGCAAATTCCTCTTTCCCAGGAAACTCTTTCTTCCAGGGCAGAGGTGAATTCCTCAGCCTCCTCTTCCGAAAGTAATCCTTCTTCTTCCAACTGCTCAATTCTTTCTAACTTCGCTTCTGTCTTTTCCCTGAACTTTTCTTCCCTGGCTTCAGAAAAATCACCTTCCAGCTGCACCGGCTCGTTATCTGCTCCCTGTTTCTGCGAAATATTTTCTTCTCCCAGGGCCAGACCGGGTATAACGGTGAAAGCGGCAAAAACTATCACCATAACAGCCAGGGAAATACCAGCAATCTTGCTCATCTTCTCATCCCTCCTTTTTTTGTAGTTTCTGTAACCAATATAGCAGGAGGATGTGAAGATTTTATGAAGATCACAATATTTTTCATACCCAGTCAAAGCCCTGATAGAAAACATCACTTTCCAGGTGTTCATAACTGAATAAAACCCTTACCAGCAAGCTATAAATCACCATTTCCAACTGAAACTTTAACTTTTATCACCTATTGACTAATATGGAGACAGAAAGATTCATGAACTTAGTGGAGGTCAACAACAGCGAGTTGC
>CAZXDQ010000172.1:0-4829 GCA_964639405.1 uncultured Syntrophomonadaceae bacterium
TGGCAGAGGAGCGTTTGGTGGCAGAACTGAGCAAACGCCCCTTTATAATCTACCTGGCTTTGGGCACCGTGCTGATCATGGCTGGTTTTACCGTCGCAGCCTGGAGGCGCTTAAAAATCTGATGCTCGAAGTGGCTGATGGTTGAGCAGTGGCGGGGCTTCAGGAACAAGGAACCATACCAACCGGGAAAGTACCATAAGTGGAGTGGGGATTAAGCCTGGAGCCCTGGCAAGGAGCAGGAAGGAGGCCGCTTGTTCTTTACGATTGTTCTTCAGGATATTCTTTAATGTAGTTTAGATTTTTCCACGAAGAAGGGTAAGGGGGAAAAGAGGTTGCAACTACAGGCCAGGGGAATTACCAAATTCTTTGGGGATTATCCGGTGCTGCTTGGCCTGGACTGCCGGTTAAGTCCGGGCAGGTGTACCGTAATTACCGGTCCCAACGGGTCAGGCAAATCTACTCTGCTGCGCCTGTTATGTGGACTTTTGAAGCCTAACGAAGGAGAGATAGCAGTGTTAGATAGAGGGGGGAAAAGGTTGGGCGCCCCCCGGGAAATGCGTTCAAGTTTTGGCCTGGTTTCACCGGAAATGCAGCTTTACGGAGAACTTACTGCCCTGGAGAATCTAACCTTTTTTAACTCCGTACGGGGCGGGGGAGAGGAGCATTCATCTTGTTGGCATCTCCTGCGGGAGCTGGAGCTGGAAGAATGGGCTCATCGAGAAGTGGCTGCATTTTCCACCGGGATGAAACAGAAGTTGAGGCTAGCCTTTGCCCTATCTCACCGGCCAGCTTTTCTGCTGTTGGATGAGCCTACTTCCAACCTGGATGGGCAGGGTAAGAAGGTGGTAGAAAAATTTATAACCTACCAGAAGCAGCAAGGATTAGTAGTAGCATTGGCTACCAACGACGCTGAGGAGGCAGAAAGCTTTGGGGATGAACTGGTCCCACTGGATCAAAACCGTACGGGCGCTGCTGGTTAAGGATATCCAATCTGAATTGAGAAATCGATACGCCCTGCAGTCCTTACTAATGTTTGCTGTGGTTACCCTGGTGGTGATCAGCTTTTCCTTGGGCGCCGGGGAAGTATCTCCCCGGGTTCACGCAGTATTGTTGTGGATAGCCCTGTTCTTTTCTTCCATGGCAGGGCTTGCCCGCCCCCTGGTAAAAGAGGTGGAGCAGAACACTGCTGAGGCTCTGCGTCTTTCTGTGTCCGCTGAAGCGGTCTATTGGGGAAAGCTTCTCTTTAATACCCTGCTGCTGTTGGTGGTGAATGGGCTGATTTTAGCCCTCTACTATTTTTTTATGTCACCTCCGGGAGCAGGAGCCAGGGGGGTTATGCTGATAGTCTTGTTAGGCACCATTGGTTTGAGTGGCGCTTCCACCCTGCTTTCTGCTATGGTAGCCCGGGCTTCCATGAAAGGTGCCTTGCTGCCGGTGCTGGCTTTTCCAGTATTGCTGCCGGTGTTAATATCGGCAGTGCAGGCTACCCGCTTATCCTGGGAGGGACAGTTGCTGCCGGCCTGGATGGGAGAATTGCAGATGATGATATTTTACCCCCTGCTGCTGGTGACGGCTTCTCACCTGCTGTTTCCCCTGGTTTGGGAAGACTAATAGCGAAAAGAATAAGAGGGCGCGAACAAGAATAGCTTGGACAGGACAAAGGATAGCGTGGACAGGACAGGGGTGGGGGCAGGAAAAACGACCTGGAGGGAGAGCCGAAGTGAAGGGCAGCTTAGAAAGAGAGGTGGGGGATGCTGTTTAGCAAACTTTTACTGGGAATTTGGCTTTCGGGGATTATAGTGGCAGCTTTTCTGTATGCCCCTGCCGCTTTGGGGTTGGGGGAGTATTCCCGCATTATCTATTTCCATGTGCCCCTGGCCTGGGTAGGGGTGTTGGCTTATCTGGTTTCCATGATACACGCGGTGGGTTATATACGTTCAGCCTCCCTCCATCACGACGCTGCCGCTTCCTTCAACGCGGAAATTGGCACTCTATTTACTCTATTAGCCACGGTAACCGGGGCCATTTTTTCTCAGGTGACCTGGGGGGCGTACTGGAACTGGGACCCCCGGCAGACCTCTATCTTTTTTCTGCTGCTCATCTACGGAGCATTTTTTGCCCTTCGCTCGGGGCTGGAAGATCGAGAAGTAAGGGCCCGCCTATCTTCGGTTTATCTTATATTTGCGTTTATATCCGTGCCGTTTTTAGTTTTTATGGCGCCCCGGGTGTACGCTTCTTTACATCCGGAACCTATTATCAATGTCCAGGGGCAGCTGGATATGAATTATCAGATGCTGGCGGTCATGCTGGGGTCAGTAGTAGGATTTACCGGCCTCTATGCCTGGATTTATCAGATACATAGGAGGGTTAACGCCCTGGAAAATAAATTATTTTCCAGGCCAGGGCGGAGCAGGGCAGCTAAACAGAGATGAAAGTGAAAATGGAAGTTTAGAGGAAGTTTATAGCAGGAAATTGGCCCAGGAACCAAGAATACTGTTTATTTCAGAGAAAGGTGAGGTCGGGAGGTAATGATAGCTGAAAACCTCTAACCAGAAGGAGGTGGTAGCCATTTCTGAGTGGTCGGAACTGACGGTGGTGATGCTGGTTGCTCTAGCGGGATGGCTGGGTATATTCCTGTATTTATGGAGGATTGACCTTCGCCTAAACCATTTGGAGAGGAAGCAGGAAAATAGCCGCCAGATGAAATAAGGGTTCCGTAAAACTAAGACCTATCGGAAAAAGGCTAACCTAACAGGGAAAGGAGTGAGAAAAGCATGGGTTCACTTTCCTTTAAAGGCGGGATTCACCCCGAAGATAAAAAAGAGCTGGCCGAGAATCTACCTATCGAATACCTGCCGGCACCGGAGAGGGTGGTAATACCTCTGCGGCAGCACATAGGTGCCCCCTGTAAGCCGGCAGTGGAAGTGGGAGACCGGGTAAAGAAAGGTCAACTCCTAGGAGAAGCCCAGGGTTTTGTTTCTGCCAACATCCACGCCAGTTTGTCCGGGGAAGTGGAAGCAGTGGGCCCCAATAATCATCCCACGGGGACCCCGGTGGAGGCGGTTACTATTGTTTCTGACGGCCAGGAGGAATGGCACCCGGAAGTAAAACCGGTGGGAGAGCTGGAAGAACTTACCCCTGAGGACATCCGTCAGGCAGTATGGAATGCCGGTATTGTAGGGATGGGGGGAGCTGCTTTTCCCGGCCACGTGAAGTTGGAGACACCTCCGGATAAACCACCCATAGATACGGTTATCATCAACGGAGCTGAATGCGAACCTTACCTGACTGCCGATCACCGGTTAATGCTGGAGAGGCCGGACGATGTCCTTTACGGATTGAAGCTGATGATGAAAGCGCTGGGGGCGGAAACGGGTATCATTGGCATAGAAGAGAATAAGCCCGATGCAGTGGCTTCTATGAAAAAAACGGTGGAAGGGGAAGAAAATATTCGGGTGGCTTCCCTTCACACCAAGTACCCTCAGGGTGCGGAGAAAATGCTTATATACAGTACCACTCGCCGGGAAGTTCCTTCTGGAGGCCTGCCTTTGGATGTGGGGATAGTTAATCACAACGTGGGCACGGCAGTAGCCGTGACGGAATCGGTGCGCCAGGGTAAGCCCCTGGTAGAGCGGGTAATCACCTATACCGGCCCGGGAGTCAAGAATCCTGGTAACTTGAAACTACGGGTGGGGACCCTGGTAAAGGATGTGTTAGAAGCCAGGGGTGGATTACGGGATGAAACCTGCCGCCTTATCGTAGGAGGTCCGATGATGGGGCTGGCTCAGACCACCGCTGAGGTCCCCGTTTTGAAAGGTACCAGTGGAATACTGGCTTTAACCCGGGAAGAAATGGGCGTGTCCCCGGTGGAGGAAGGGGACTGCATCAAATGCAGCAAATGTGTGGACGCTTGTCCTGTTCAGCTGGTTCCTACTTTTATTGCTCAGGCTTCCCGGTACGGCCTGGTTGATAGGGCGGAGCGTTACCATGCCATGGACTGCATTGAATGCGGCAGCTGCAGCTTTATTTGCCCAGCAGGTATTCCCCTTACCAAACTTATTAGGGAAGCTAAAGGAAAAATAACCGAGAAGAGGAAAGCTGAACAGGGATAACTTCCGCAGAGTTAACTTCTATAAGAACTAGTAGTTCGGCAGCATAGGAATAGCAGAAAAAAAAACTGGAATGCTGGATAGAAGCATAGAGAAGGCAACAAATAGCTGCAAGCAGATCACCGTATCAAATTGTATACACGGGGAGGGTAGCGTCACTATGAGTAATAAATGGGATTATGCGACTTCACCCCATATCCGCACTACAGAGACCGTGCAGACCGTAATGGTAGATGTCCTAATAGCCTTATTCCCGGTAGCTTTGACCGCAGTTATCCTCTTTGGCTATCAGGCTCTGCTGGCTATGGTCATCTCCATGGTAACTGCTATGGTCACGGAGGCGATATGCCGCCGCAGCTGGAATTTGCTGGGGGACGGCAGTGCTGCGGTAACCGGCCTGTTGCTGGCATTGACTCTGCCGCCGGCCTTGCCCTGGTGGCTTATTGCTGCCGGTTCTTTTTCTGCAATAACCATTGGCAAAATGGTCTTTGGAGGCACCGGCAACAACATTTTCAACCCTGCCCTGGTGGGCAGGGCGGTTCTGATGGCTTCCTGGGGAGGCAAGCTGGCCGATAACTGGTTTTTCCCTCAACCTTTTGAGCTGGGAGCGGATATTACCGCTGTTTCTACGGCAACTCCCCTTATGGGGGAGGCAGAGGCTTACGGGGTAACTTTGGAACAGCTCTTTTTGGGTAATAAGGCCGGGTCTATGGGGGAAAC
>CAZXDQ010000173.1:0-4811 GCA_964639405.1 uncultured Syntrophomonadaceae bacterium
TAGAGACAAACTTCGATCTCGAAGGCTCTGTGCGAAAAAACACTGAAGAAGAAATTGAGGATTTCAGAAATGGAAGTTGGGTAGTTCTTCTTTCTGTAGAAGATGATAGCAGAATTATTGGGTTAAGTGCGGGTAGAACTACACAAGAAATAGCAAACCAACCCGATTGGGAAAAGATTGAAGTTATAGATGGAGCTGGTGCAGAATTGATCAACGAAGCAGAAAAGAAATTCTACGAAAAAGTTATTAAATCAATTAAATAAAGGCTTAAGCCCGGCCTTGCCGGGCATTACATATCTTAAGAAAGGAGGGGATAGAGTGAAAATCGCTGGAATTGATCTTGAAGGTGAAAAACTTGAGGAGGCAAAGATTCTTTTAGGCTCGATGGCACTTATGAGAATGGGCTTTGTATCTCTTTTAGAGGTAATTGAAGATCTAAATGGAATCAAACACCTGTCCAGACATGAAACTACCAAAATAATGATAGAACATATGCCCACCTTTAAAGAAATATCTTAAATTTACCGCCGATTATAAGGCAGTTTTTAATTTTTATAGAAAGGAGGGGTGAAAGGTGGAAAAGTTAAGGATTGATCTTTGTCGAGATGGGTTTAATGCTGGCTGTTATTACCATTGCTATTTTTGTGGAGATCCGTGGAGGGTTTCTATCGAAGATGTTCTTTTGATCGTCAAAGACGAAAGCGACGAAGTGGTAGGAGAATGCTGCCCACACTGCTACTACTCAGATATATCAGAAAGGGTTCGAAACAAAGCACGCGAGAAAGAGAATTTTCTAGCAGAGATGCTACGTGAAATGAAGGGAAAGATTGATGATATGAAATACTTTGCCATTCACTTACAGAATGCAGAAATTGAGAAGATAAACGAAGAAGAGATTGATCAGGCACTTGAAGAAATTGCAAATTAATCTTAAAAGACGCGGTGCACTTTCACCGCGTCACTACATATACTTTTTTACCGCCTTCAATTGGCGGTTTTTTAAATTTCAAAGGAAAGGAGGGTTGGAGAAATAGAGCAGGAAAAAAGGAGGTTACTGTTGAATGAATTTTTTAGAACACGTGGAACCTCTCCCCCAAGTATTGGAGGAGAGGAAATGGGAGTTTTTAAATCAAAACGTGGTTGGGTAGCACAGGTAAACACAGGAGAACGATATGCCGATGGACGACCAAAGTATCAACAGCGGAATTGCAAGACAAAAAAGGAGGCGATGTCAAAAGAGAAAGAGCTGCTATTGCAGCTACATGAAAAACTTGACCAAGTTGTTCCAGAAGAGCCAGAGAAAAGTAATGAGCTTTTCAAGGTTGTTGCTAAAAGGTGGATAGAAAAGAAGAGAACTGAGCCTAGTAAAAAGACCAAGAAAATTATAACTCAAAACACCTGGGAACGATACCGTATTGCAGTTGAATCGGTGCTGATACCAAAGTTTGGTGACAGGATAATATCAGAAATTGACGAAGACGAAGTACGAGCGCACATCAATTCCCGTATAAGTCAGACAGACAAACGGCACCACTATATTGCCCTACAAGGCATTTTTGAATTGGTCAAATTAAATACTATGACAGAGATTGACTGGCCAGGACCTGGGAATCCTGAGATTAGATGCATTACTGATCCCGAAGAACTTGCGAGCTTAATCGAAGGTTTCAAAGGAACAGTAATTTATATACCTTCCGTGATTGGTAGTGCAACAGGAGCAAGATTTTCAGAAATAGCTGGATTAAAATGGTTTGATATCGATTTTAAAAATTGCACAATATCAATCAATAGAACGCTACACTGGGCAGTAGATGAAAGCACAGGAGAAAAATATTGGTATATAGGGGATACAAAAAACTGGTACAGTCGAAGGACCATAAAAGTTAATAAGAAAACGATAAGGATATTAAAAAATGAGAAAGAAAGACGAGAAGCTAAGCCAGGTGACTTTGTTTGCCTAGATATTAACGGTAACCCTATATGCAGGCACAATATTGGTCCAAGATTTAAGGAAAAGGCACTTCAAAAAGGATACGATCTAACTTTTAAAAGCCTGAGACATAGCCATGCAACAATTTTAATCATGGTTGAACGCATTGACCCTAAGACTGTTAGTCGCAGGTTAGGACATGCAAGCACTGATATAACTTTAAGGATATATTCTCAATATATGCCAGGAAATGATGAACTTTGTGCCAATGCAATGGAAGAAATTTTTACCAGTAATGATAATGATGAAGATGATGAAGAAGACTAAGATTAATGCCATACATGCATTTTACATGCAGAAGAACGATAGCTCTTGATTAAACACTTTAAAAACTGTATAATTAACTACCGGGAAGCCTTGATTGATGGGACTTCCCGGGAACGCGGGAGTAGTTCGGCGTCTGGTGAGCCGCCTGGACTTCAAATCCAGTGGGGGGTGCGGTCCACCCCTGGTGGGTTCGATTCCCATCTACTCCCGCCATTATGGTTATTTATACCTCCTTTAGACTAGTAAGCGCGAACTTGCCTGATTAAGTACGTGCTTTTTATTGGTTACAAGGGGAATTGTTCGCTTAGGGACATGTAATTTAGGAAAATTGATTAGGGAAGAAACACGAAACAGGAGATCATTTATTTAATCCCGAATTGCTTTGTTCAAAAGGATAATGAGGTTATATATTCTTAAAATTAAAGTTTTGGAAGGGGAGAGAGCATTGTCAAAAATAGTGGAGCAATTTAGGAAGATCCATCCCCGTTCAGAAGAAATGGCGGAAAAGGGAAGAAAACTTATTCCTGGTGGTTTTTCCCACGAAATCAGGGCAGTATTTCCCTTTCCTTTATATATTGAAAAAGCTGAAGGTCCCTTGAAATGGGATATAGACGGAAATGAATATATAGACTTTGTTTTGGGGCACGGATCTTTAATCCTGGGGAACAACCATCCTACAATAATTAAATCAGTTAACGAAACCTTAGAGAAAGGCACCCACTATGGGGGAGAGATTCCTGAGGCGCTGGAGTGGGCTGAGAAGGTCACCAAACTAATACCTTCTGGGAAAAGAGTAAAATTTACCAGCAGCGGTACCGAAGCTACCATGCTGGCACTAAAACTAGCCCGGGCCTTTAGTGGGAAAGAGAAGATGGTAATGTTCCATTATCATTTTCATGGTTGGAATGATATGGTTACTACTTCTGGAGCAGGGATACCTCCGTTGGTAAAAAAAGACCGCTATCTTTTATCGGTGCACGATTTGGAAGGCTTGGAGACGGTATTAAAATTGGAGGAAATAGGTGGGGTTATACTGGAGCCCACCGGGGCTTCCTGGGGGTTGATCCCTATTTCTAAAGAACATTTACAAAAAATAAGGAATCTAACCCAAAAATACGGAGCAGTTTTAATCTTTGATGAAGTAGTCACTGGATTTAGAATATCCCCCTCGGGGGCTCAAGGTTGGAGGGGGGTATTTCCAGATCTAACCTGCTTGGCCAAGTGTCTGGTGGGTGGGTTCCCAGGAGGAGCAGTGGCAGGAGAAAAGCAGATAATGGAATTGTTAGAGGTGAAAGCTGATAGCCATTGGAATGAAGAACGGCGAGTAAGTCATCCCGGCACATTTAACGCTAATCCTGTTTCTGCAGCGGCTGGAAGTGCTGCTTTAGAACTACTTTCTTCAGGGGAAGAACAGTGGAAGGCTGAAGAAATGGCTCAAAGGTTTAAAAATGGGCTCAACCATATCATAAAAGAGAGAGGCATTGCCGGCTGTGTTTACGGAGATCCCACTATATTTAAACTGTTGCTGGGGGCTTCCTGCCCTAAATCAGGACAGTGTATCAGCAGTTCTTGTATTATCCAGGAGGGGGATTTACAGAAAACTACTTCTCGGATTACAGGTCGGGGTTTAAAGAGAGGCAACTTGCTTAAACTGGCCCTATTTAATAGAGGTGTGGACATAATGGCAGCTGAAGGGGGATTTTTGTCTTCTACCCATTCTCGCCAAGAGATAGATAGGGCTTTAGAGGCTTTTGAAGGAGCCCTTGGAGATTTACAGTATGAAGGGCTGCTATAACTTTTTATTATTTTTTTAAAAAAGTTTTATTATATTAGCAGGGAAAAAAACTTAACTAGCGAAAATATTTAATAAGTAAAAAATTTTAAAGGAGGAGTAACTGCCTTATGGGTGACAAAGAAATTAAAGGCGGCGAGTTTTTGCTCAGCCAAGCGGGACCGGAGGATATTTTTACTCCCGAAGACTTTGACGATCTACACAAAATGGTCAGGAACACTACCAGGGAGTTTTGCAGGGACAAAGTGGAGCCGCAAACGGAAGAGATTGAACAAAAAAACGAGGAAGTAATTCTAGGGCTCTTGAGGGAAGCAGGAGAGCTGGGACTTTTGGGAGCAGACATTCCTGAAGAGTACGAAGGAGACGAAGGGGACAAAATTACCAGTTCTGTCATTGCCGAAAACATGGCTTTTGGTAATGCTTCTTTTTCTTTGGTTTACGGTGCTCACACAGGTATAGGTTCTCTACCCATAGTCCTTTTTGGTAACGAAGAACAGAAGAAAAAGTATCTGCCCGAGGTGGCTACCGGGGAAAAAGTATGTGCATATGCCTTAACTGAACCGGAAGCTGGCACTGACGCCATGAACTGTCGGGCTAAAGCTGTGTTGAGTGAAGACGGCAACTATTATATTCTTAACGGGACCAAGCAGTATATTACAAACGCCGGTTGGGCGGACATTATAGTAACTTACGCCAAAATTGACGGTGAACACTTTACCAGTTTTATTTTGGAAAAAGACTTTGAGGGGCTATCTATTGGTC